>DATFTE010000199.1:0-16989 GCA_035262225.1 Terriglobales bacterium | reverse complement strand
ATGGTGAAAGCCCTGGGCGCGCTGCCTCGCCCTTTGGCGCGCGCCTGCGGCATCACGCTCGGCTGGCTCATCTATCTGCTCCACATCCGCCTGCGCCCGGTCGGCATGCGCAACCTCGCCCTCGCCTTCCCCGAAAAAAGCCGCCATGAGCGCGCGCGCATTCTGCGCGGAGTCTTCACCTCCCTCGGACGCCAGCTCGCTGAAGTCTGCCTGTTCCCCAAATACACGCTTGCCAACGTCGACCAGGTTGTCATCTATGACGGCTTCGAGAATTTCGAGCGTGCTCTCGCCCGCGGCAAGGGAGTCCTTTTCCTCACCGCCCATCTCGGCGGATGGGAGGTCTCCTCCTTCGCTCACTCCCTTCAGGGACACCCCCTGCACATCGTCATGCGCGGACTCGATAATGTCTATCTCGACCGCCTCATGCGCCAATACCGCACCATGCACGGCAACTCCACTGTGGACAAGGACGATTTCGTGCGCGGCCTGCTCTCCGCCATGAAAAAAGGCGAGACCGTCGGCATCCTCATGGACACCAACATGACCCCGCCCCAGGGCGTGTTCGTGGACTTTTTCGGAACTCCCGCCTGTACCGCCAGCGGTATGGCCCGCATCGCCCTGCGCACCGACGCGGCTGTGGTTCCCGGATTCACGATCTGGGACCCCGCCCTCCGCAAATACCGCCTGCGCTTCGATCCCGCCGTACAACTGATTCGCACCGGAGACGCCGACGCCGACGCCGTGTCGAACACCGCGCTATTCACCAAAGTGATTGAAGACAACGTCCGCCGCTATCCCGACCAGTGGCTCTGGGTCCACCGCCGGTGGAAAACCCGCCCCGAGGGAGAGCCCCCGCTGTACTGAAATATTCGGAATTCCCCTCCATAGAAACCGAGCTCCGCTGTCTCAGGGATCACGGAAACCAACGGGGATCGGCAGCCGCCCGCGTGTCAAGGCACCCCTGGAAGCACGCCGAACCTTCGACGCACCGTGGAATCAATCGCTGCCGCTTGTTCGCGCGCAACCTGCAACGCATCCCGCATCGCCTGCAGCGCGCGTTGCTCTCGACTGGGTTCGTCATCCCGCGCGGTTAGCACCGCGCTCACCCACTCGAACATGGCTCGCATCCGCGGACGTAGCGTCGGCCCGCCATGATCGCCTCCGCGCACCAGGTGATATTCGTGCGACAGGTCCAACTCCCACAGCACCCGATGGAGAAACTCGGTCCCGTCATGGGCATTGACAAAATCCTCATCGCCCACTTCCAGAAAGATCGCCAGGCCCGATTCCCGAATTTGTTCCGCCTGCGCTCGTGCCCGGTTTGCCGGATGATTACTCGCAAACAGTACCGGGTCCCTTCCCGGCCCAATCAGCCGCTTCGGACCGCCTGCCCCGTGATGCAGGCGATTGCGCGCCCTGACATCGGAGTCGCGATACCCCGGCTCGAGCATCGGGTTCATAGCCGCAACCAGCCGGAACAACTCCGGACGCGCGAAGGCCATTTTCAGCGCGCCATACCCACCCATCGAGATCCCGGTGATCGCAATCGCGGCGCCGTGAGCGTGGCCCGTTGCGCGCAAATGGGGAATGAAATCCTCCGCGAGAAACGAATCCCAGCACACCCCGCCGTCGGCATCTTCCACATAGTAGCTGAGTCCTGCGCTGGGCGTGGCCAGAACCATGGGTGCCAGAACCCCCTCCGCCCACCACTGTTCAAACAACGGCCGGCACTCCACCAGGCTCTCCCGGCTCCCTCCTCCGCCCATCAGCAGAAGACAAAGGGGAAGCGGCCTTTGAGCGTCTGCTGGCATGATCACCGCGTACGGCACCGGCTCAGGCAGTTTGTTCGAGGTTAGCTCCGATAACTCGACCTGCGAGTTCATGCGTGACTCCGTTCTCCGGAACCACACTAGGACGATCAGGACCCAAGAAGCAATCTAGGAAATGCTGATGATAAAATGTAATTTCCACCTACAGCACTAGTGCCGCCCGGGATATCCTCGCTTTCTTTAAACATTGTTGCGCTTGGCTTAAGGCGCAGGTCCGCTGCGTCTCTAGAGGCCGGTGACTGACGACTGGCTTAGAACCAGTCGCTGCGATACGCGATCCACCAACTGAGGTACAAAATCGGAAGCGTCGCTGCCACCGCCCACCACAGCGGCAGCAGAAAATCCGCCAGCAGCCCCAGCACCGTAAAGCTCATCCAGAAAACCTTGCGCTCCATTCCCCGATTCTATCTCCGCGCGTCTTCCCCCGCAGCCCCTCCACGTATACTTAAGTCACCATGAAGCGGTCGCTCGAAGACATCGCCGCCTTCATCCAGGCCCGCATTCTCGGAGACGCTAGCCTGGAAATCGCCGGCATCGCCAGCGTCGGCGCCGCTTCCACGGCCGACCTGGTCTTCGTCGAAGAGGAGAAGAATCTTCCCGCCGCTTTGAATTCAAACGCCGCCGCGGTGATCGTGGGCAGCTTCGCGGGAACGCACCAGACCTCCAAACCTCTGCTGATTACCGACCAGCCCCGCCTGGCCTTCGCCCGCGCCGCAGAATTTCTTATCCCCGCGGACTCATTCCATGCCGGGGTTCATCCCACCGCGGTCGTACATGCGACCGCCAACCTGGGACGAAACGTCGAGATCGGCGAGCGCGTCGTCATCCACGACAATGTGGAAATCGGCCAGGGGACCTCGATCGCCGCCGGATGCGTCATCGGCCCCGACGTCAGCATCGGACGCGATTGCCGCCTTTATCCCAACGTGACGATTTACCCCGCCAGCCGCCTCGGCGACCGTGTCATCCTTCATGCCGGAGCGGTCCTGGGCAGCGACGGTTTCGGCTATGTTCGCGACAAGGCCACAGGCAAGTACCATAAGTTTCCCCAGATCGGACGCCTCGAAGTCGAAGACGACGTCGAAATCGGCGCCAACTCCACCGTCGATCGCGGCGCCCTTGAAGCCACCCGCATCTCCCGCGGCACGAAAATTGACAACCTTGTCCACGTCGGGCACAACGTGCAGATCGGCGAAGACGTCGTCATCGCCGCCCAGACCGGCCTCTCCGGCAGTGCCGTGGTCGAAGACGCCGTCATCATCGGCGGCCAGGTTGGGATCGCCGACCACGTGCGCATCCAGTCGGGAGCGATTCTCGGTGCCCAGAGCGGCATCCCCAGCAAGAAGGTCATCCGCGGAAAAGGCGTAGTCTTCTGGGGAACCCCGGCGCGTCCCATTACCCAATATTTGAAAGAATTGGCAGTGCTGGCGCGCCTCACGAAAAAGAAAACCTAATGGCCATCGTTGTCATCGGCGGGCACTCGCGCAGCGTGGGCAAGACCAGCGTCGTCGCCGGCCTCATCGCCGCCCTGCCCGAATATCATTGGACCGCGCTCAAGATCACGCAGTACGGGCACGGCATCTGCAGCGCCAATGGCGAACCCTGCGACTGCGCCACCACCGATCACACCTGGAAGATCACGGAAGAGAACGACCGCACCGGAGAGTCCGACACTTCGCGCTTCCTGGCGGCCGGAGCGCAGAAAGTTTGGTGGGTCCGCACCCAGCAAGGCCGACTGGCCGAAGCCGTGCCTAGTTTGCGGAAACGCTTCCGCGAAGCCGCCAACGTGATCGCCGAATCGAATAGCATCCTGAAATTCATCAAGCCCGATCTTTACCTCACCGTCCTCGATCCCGCAACCAAGGACTTCAAAGCCTCCGCCCAGGAATTCCTCGACCGCGCCGATGGCGTCATCCTGCATGACTCAATCGACACCGCCGCGTGGGAGAGAGTATCCCTGAAACCAGTAGCGGGACGCCCAGTGTTCCGCATCCACCCGCCGCCCTACCTCACCCCGGAGATCGTGGCGTTCGTGAAGTTCCGCGTAGGGGCAGATGGCCCCCGCCGCCCGAACGGCGACAGTGAAATCTGTTGGTGATTACCGTTCCGTATTCCGCAAGAACAGAGGACGCAGCCAAGCTGCGTCTCTACGGAGCCCAAGGTCCTGAGCTCAGAGCCTAAAGCCCGGAGCCGCCTGATATTCTCTTCCTGTGCGCTCCATCCACCGCAACGCCTGGCTGCTGGTCCTGCTCTCGGTGGCATTGCAGATTCTGATCTTTCCTCTGCCCAATCTGTTCATGCTCTCGTGGGTCGCGGTGGCTCCGCTGCTGGTCGCCCTGTTGCGGGCGCGCCTTCCCAATACCCTGCAACTCCCTGACGCGCCCAAACTCCTGCCCGCCACCCCCTTGCAGGGTTTTTTCCTGGGTTACGTCTGCGGCATCCTCTGGTACGCCGGATCCTGTTACTGGATCTACAGCGTGATGCGTCACTACGGCGGTGTCGAGACGTTCGCGGCCCTGGGCATCCTGATTCTTTTCTGCCTCTATCTGGCTCTGTACCACGGCGCCTTCGGACTTATCGTCAGCCTGCTGGCCCACGGCGACTCGCGCCGGCGGGTCCTGGTGTTCGCGCCCGTCGCGTGGGTGGCGGTTGAACTGGCCCGCACCCGCATCACCGGATTCCCCTGGGACTTGCTGGGCATCGCGCAGGTCGACAACCTTCCCTTATCGCGTATCGCCACCGCCACCGGCGTCTACGGTCTGTCATTTGAAATCATGCTGGTGAACACGGCGTTCGCCGCCGCCTTCCTGGTGCGCCACGGGGCTCGCAAGCAGCTCATGCTGGCCGCGGTGTTCGCCTCCATCGTTCTGCAGTCGGGACTGTGGGTGCCGGGACCCGCCCTCTCGCCCGATCGCACGGCGTTCCTCGTGCAGGCGAACATCCCCATCCTCGAAGGCAGCGATTGGACCAAGGATTACTTCGACAACACCTTGCGGGAATTGACCCTGGCCAGTCTCGAACCCAAGCTCCTTTCCGGCCGGCATCCCGATCTGATCGCATGGCCCGAATCCCCGGCGCCGTTTATCAGTGGCGATCCCAGTTTTCGCCAAGCCATCAGCGACATCGCCCGGCAATCGCAGGCCTGGGTCGTCGCAGGCGCCATCGGCGTGACCAATGCCACCGCCGGCCGACCCACGCGAAACTACAACTCCGCCGCGCTCGTAAGTCCTTCCGGAGATTGGATCGCGCGCTACGACAAGGTGCATCTCGTCCCGTTCGGCGAATACCTTCCGTTCCAGAGAATTTTTGCCTTCGCCGGAGGATTGACCAGAGAAGTCGGAGATTTCACTGCCGGCGCCTCGCGCGCTCCGCTCGATGCCGGAGGCACCAAGCTCGGCATTTTCATCTGTTACGAATCGATCTTCCCCGATGAAATCCGCCAGCTGGCAGCCAACGGCGCCGAAGTCTTCGTCAATGTCTCGAACGACGGATGGTACGGCGACAGCGGGGCCTACGCGCAGCATCTCAAGCAGGCCCGCATGCGCGCCGTCGAGAACGACCGCTGGCTGTTGCGCAGCACCAACACCGGAGTCACGGCTTCCATCGATCCCTACGGGCGCATTGTCGCCAGTGTTCCGCGCAAGGTCCGGACCACGCTGGTTGCGCCTTACGCGCTCAATAACGTAACCACCTTTTACACCCGTCACGGCGATTGGTTCGCATACCTGTGTGCGATAATTTCTCTAGCCGCGCTCATCGCGCGCTTTTTAATCCACCCGAGGACACGAGAATAGTCATGGTTGAAGAGCTGGAACAGGAATATGCGGGACTGAAAGACAAGGTTCGCGACCTCCGGGAGTACCTTTGACGCCGACAAGTTGCGTCAACAACTAGCTGAAATCGACAAACAGGCTGCCGACCCCAATCTCTGGTCGAATCCCCAGAAGTCGCAAGTCCTCATGCGCGAGAAAAAGCGCCTGGAACACGTGTTGGCGACCGAAGCCGACCTGGTTCGGCGCGGCGATGACATCCATGCTTACTTCGAGTTAGCGCACGAAGGGGAGAACGTCGAGGCCGACTTGCGGCGCGACATCGACTCGCTGCGCGAGTTGGTCGACCGCCTGGAAACCGAAAGCCTGCTTTCCGGAGAAAACGACGCGCTCAACGCCATCGTGACTATCCATCCTGGCGCCGGAGGCACCGAGTCGCAGGATTGGGCCGACATGCTGCTGCGCATGTACCTGCGCTGGGCCGAACGCCAGGGCTTCCAGACCGTGCTCTACGATTACCAGGCGGGTGAAGAAGCGGGATTGAAGTCGGCCACCTTCGCGGTCAACGGCGAATATGCCTTCGGCATGATGCAGAGCGAAATCGGCGTGCATCGCCTGGTGCGCATCTCGCCTTTTGATCAGGCGAAACGGCGGCATACTTCTTTCGCCAGCGTCTTCGTCTCCCCGGAGATTGATGAGAGCATTGAAGTCATCATCAAGTCTGAGGACTTGCGCGTCGATACCTACCGCTCGAGCGGCAAGGGCGGGCAGCACGTCAACACCACCGACTCGGCGGTGCGCATCACGCACATTCCCACGGGTTTAGTAGCCAGCTGCCAGAACGAGCGCTCGCAGCACAAGAACCGCGAACGCGCCATGAGCATGCTGCGCTCGAAACTCTACGAGTTCGAGATGGAGAAGAAGCGTGAGGCCACGAAAAAAATTGAAGACTCGAAACTGGACATCGATTTCGGCTCGCAGATCCGCTCCTACGTGCTGCAGCCGTACCGCATGGTGAAGGATCATCGAACGAAAACTGAAGTTGGCGATGTCGACCGGGTGCTCGACGGCGATCTGCAGCCGTTCATGGGCGCCTACCTGCGCATGCGAAGGGACGGGAAGTAGTACCGGGTACGTGGTACCCGGTCAGAACAGCCGCAGTGGTTTTCCTGGGGCTTAGGGATGTCTGGGAAGACCGCCCGGGAGGTGACCGATGTCCGCGAGCAACGTTCATTCCCAAAATGGAACTCTGCGGCTCGGCCGTCGCTTCGAACAGGCCCTGCTGTTTGCCGCGCGCAAGCATGCCGGACAGTCACGCAAAGCCAGCCACATCCCCTACGTCGGCCATCTCCTGGGCGTTGCCAGCCTCGTGCTCGAGGCGGGCGGCGATGAAGATCTGGCGATTGCCGCCCTGCTGCACGATGTGGTGGAAGATTGCGGCGGACGGCCCATGCTAAAAGAAGTCGAGCGGCGCTTTGGCAAGCGGGTCGCGCACATCGTAGATGGTTGCACCGACAGCTACGCCGAACCGAAACCTCCCTGGTTTGAGCGCAAGGGAAAGTATCTGAAGCGCCTGCGCAGCGAAGATACCGAAGTGCGACTGGTCTCTTGTGCCGACAAACTGCACAACGCGGGAACCATCCTGCGCGACTATCGCGAAGTTGGGGAATCTATCTGGGAACGTTTTCGGGGAAGGCGGGATGGTACGCTTTGGTATTACCGCGCCTTGGCGGATGAGTTCCGGCGAACTCGACCCAACCGGCTGGTGAAGGAGCTGGAGCGGGTGGTTCGCCAATTAGAGAAAGAAGCGGCTGCCGGCGCAGGTAGAAAACGGAAGAGTTGAGGTGATTCCAAAGGTGGCGGCGAGTCTGTAACCTTGCGCGAACGAGCCCACTCGAGATCCCTCGCTACGCTCGGGATGACGTCTCTATTTGACTTGATCTGGTAAGCAGGGGCTCTCGTCCGATGTCACGCATGATCGATCTGATCCGCGCCTCAGCGGTTCCGGCGACCCTGATGCAATCCGCGGCCCGGGGCGCGCTCTCCGTGCCCGCGCCGGAGGCGATTGAGATCCTGGTTTACCTGGCGGTGCACAACAAAGTCTTCGGCATGCAGGCGCGCATGACGCTGGCCGGGTGGGACGAGAATGCGTCGAAACAGGCCGCCGCGAATCCCCACACTCCGCAGGAAGTGCTCGATTACATGATTGCCGGGGAGAACCTGCGTCCCGCGCTGCTGCCGCTGCTGCTCGAAAATCCCTCGGTCAGCGAAGAATCGCTAATCGCACTGGCGGCCAGCAGCACGCGCGAAGTTGCGGAGGCGATGCTGAATAGTCCGCGGGTCAAAGCCACGCCTGAAGTTCTGAATGCTCTGCAGTCGAACTCGAACCTCGCCGTCGACGAGTCGGCCGGGGTGGAGGCACCGCTCGTGGCCGAAGGTTTCACCCTCGGGGGGGAGAGCCCGGCCGCGGCCGCTACTGTGAACGAAAGTCCCGACGCCGTGCTCGACGAAGGCCTGGTCGCTTACCTGAACGCCAACGCCAAGGAAATCGCGACCGAGGGTGAGAAGCCGTTTCAACCGATCGGCGGAGTGTACGAGGATCTGTCCCTGGACCTGGACGAGCCTCCGGCGGCAACGCCAGCGGCTGCGACGACCCCGGCCACTCCGGCGGCTCCTGTTGCCGCGGCGCCAGCCGCCCCCAGGAAAGCGCCGGTGCAGAAGAAATCGCATCTGGGAGCGGAAGAAGAGCGGGCAAGCGCGCTGCAGAAAATCAGCAAGCTCGATATCAAAGGCCGTATTCAGCTGGCCATGAGGGGAACCAAAGAAGAGCGGTCACTGCTGATCCGCGATGGGACAAAGGTGGTCGCGCTCGCAGTGCTGGAATCGCCCAAAGTCTCTGACTCGGAAGTGGAGAAGTTCGCCAGCCAGAAGAACGTGCTGGAGGCGGTGTTGCGGCAGATTCCGCTGAATCGGCGCTACGTCAAGCATTACGGCATCGTTCGTAACCTGGTGTTCAATCCGCGCACTCCACTCGACATCTCCCTCGGGTTGATGAAGAACCTGCTGGTGCACGACCTGCGAAACCTTTCCGGCAACAAGGAGGTGTCGGAGACGGTGCGCAAGCTGGCCACCAAGATGTTCAGGCAGAAGTCGGATACGACCAAGAGGCGTATGGATTAGGGCAAGTTCGTTGCGTAAAGACGCAGCTTCGCCGCGTGTTATGTTCCTCGCCCGGGATTCTGCGTGGTTCCTGAGGCGCAATGGAGCTGCTTCTCTAATGGGCACGGAGTAGGGCAGCGGCATCGCTCGGCTCGGGGGACCAGCCGATGCGGCTCTGCCTGCGTGGGCTTACCGGGCGTCGCTTTTTGCGGACGACGCGCTACAATAGGCGCAAATGGCCTCTCTCGCGCATACCGACCCTATCACGGACATTCTCAAGCGGGCTAAAAACATTGCGGTCGTGGGACTCTCCAATTCCCCTTTGCGGCCCAGCCACGGCGTGGCTGCCTACCTGCAGACGCAGGGCTACCACATCATTCCGGTCAATCCGAAGATCGAGGAAGCGCTGGGGGAAGATGCGTATCCCTCGCTGCTCGAGGTGCCGTTGAAGATCGATATCGTCGACATCTTCCGGAGGTCGGACAAAGTCGCCGAGGTGGTGGACCAGGCGATTCGGTTGAAGGTGCCGGCCATCTGGATGCAGGAAGGCGTGATCGACGAAAAAGCTGCGGAAAAGGCGCGCCAGGCGGGAATTTTCGTGGTGATGGATCAGTGTATTCTGCAGGAGCACCGGGCGCGGTTCAGGTAGATCTTCGCTTACTTTAGGGATAGGCGTCCTCACACTTCACATGGGACGGGCGGAGTCGCCCGTCCTGCCTCGTGCGGAGACTTTCAGGCCTTGATCAGAATAGCGGTGGCGTCATCCTGCAGGCCGTGGCCGTTGACGTAGGTGCGGACGGTGTCGATCAGCTTTTCGGGGCAGGCGTCCACTGCCTGGGCTTCGATACGCAGCCGTTCGGCGCCAAATTCCTCGTGATGTGGATTGGTAGCTTCGGTGATGCCGTCGCTGTAAAACAGCACTCGTGAATCAGCGGGCAGAGAGACCTTCTTTTCCGAATACTCGCTATAGGTTAATCCCAGCGGCAGGCCTTTCTCGCTGTCGACGTAGCGCGCTCCGGCCTGGTCCATCAGGAGCGGCGGCAGATGCCCGGCGCTCGAGAAGGTGAGCGTGCGGCTCGCGGGATCGAGCACCGCATAGATCATGGTCACGAAGCGCCCATTGGGAAAGTCGTCCACCAGCAGGCGGTTCAGCTTGGTTAACACGTTCGCGGGACTGCAGCTGGAGGCGAGCGAGCGCACCATGCCGCGCGTGGCCGACATGAGCAGGGCCGCGGCGGTGCCTTTGCCGGAAACATCGGCCAGGACCAGTGCCCAGCGTCCGTCTTCGAGCGGGATGAAATCGTACCAGTCTCCGCCGACAGCGCCAGCCGGCACGGAGACGCCGGCGACGGCAATGCCAGGGATGAAGGGCGAACTGCGGGGCAGCAGCGACTGCTGGATCTGGCGGGCTTCGTCGGCTTCGCGATCCATGCGTTCCCGCTCCCGGCGCTCCTTCTGAAGCAGGCGGGCGTTGTTGACGGCGACGGCGACGTGTCCGCAGAGCGCCTGCAGCAGGCGCAGTTGCTCGGGCGGGAAAGCGTCGAGATCGGGATGGGAGGCACAGAACACGCCTACCAGGCGGTTATCCACCGTTAGCGGGATGGCGACTTCGGAACGCACCTCGGTTTCGCACGGCACGTAATAGGGGTCTTTCGAGACGTCGGGCGCGTAGCGCATCTGTCCCGTGCCAGCGACGTAGCCCACCATACCCTCTTTGCCGACCTTCAAGCAGAGACCCTTGTGGTTGACCGTGCAGCCGCAGACGCCGGCGAGGGTCATTTCGGAGCGGGTTTCATCATGCAGGTAGACGCTGGCTTCGACGCATCCGAAGGAGCGGGCGACGTCGTTGACGATCTTGTCGATCAGTTGGTCAAGATCCAGGATGGAGGTGATCTTCTGGGCGGCGCGCTGCAGCTTGAGGAAATCCTGTACCTGCTCGTGGGGGAAGCGCTGGAGCGTGGGTTGCTCGAAAGCGGTGAGGGCCGGAGGCGTAGACATAGCGAAGCTCCGTTGAAAGCGCTAGACCGCGATGTATACAGGAATTGCTCTACCTTAGGCTTAGATGTAATGGAGTGAGATTGTGATTCTGTTTATCGGGCTGCAAGACCTCTTAACCGCAAAGCGCGCGAGGAAAACCGCGACACCGCGAACCTCGGTCTGAGGCTCGAAGCCGCAATGGATAGAGATATTGCGCCGACGTGGTTTCGGATGTCTTGCCGTAAGATTGCGGTTCTCTTTATCGGGCCTGCAAGAACGCTGAACCGTAAGGGACGCGAAGGGCGCCAAGAAAGCCGCTAAGGGTCCTTTTCACCGGCCGAGCGGCGGCGTTTGAGCTCTCCCAGGCGCTCGGCAATCCGTTTTTCGACGCCTTCCTGGGTAGGCTCGTAGTAGATCCGGTGGCGCAGGTTGTCCGGCAGGCACTGCATGTCGGCGACCTTCTCTTCAAGGTCGTGGGCGTACTGGTAGCCCTTTCCGTAGCCGAGGCCCTTCATCAGGCCGGTGGGGGCGTTGCGCAGGTGGAGGGGCACGGGTTCGGCGGCGGTGCGTTCGACATCCGATTGCACCGTGGCATAGGCGGTGAGGAGCGCATTTGACTTTGGCGCGACAGCAAGATAGACGACGGCCTGGGCGAGGGCGAGATTGCCTTCCGGCATGCCGAGAAAATCAACGGCATCGCGCGCCGCCATCGAGAGCGGGAGGGCGCCGGGGTCGGCGAGTCCGATGTCTTCGACCGCCATGCGCACCACGCGGCGGGCAATGTAAAGTGGATCCTCTCCGGCTTCGAGCATGCGCCCCAGCCAGTAAAGGGAAGCGTCAGGATCGCTGTTGCGTACGGATTTGTGCAGGGCGGAGATGAGGTTGTAGTGCTCTTCGCCGGTTTTGTCATAGAGCAGCACCCGCTTCTGCAATGCGTCCTGCACGATGTCATCGGTGATGACGGCACCTTTTTCCTTGCCGGAGTGATCACGGGCGATCGGCGCCGCGACCTCGAGGACGTTGTAGGCGTTGCGGGCATCTCCGCTCGAGTAGGCGGCGATCTTCTTGAGGATTTCGTCGGACGCCTGCAGCTCGAACCTTCCGAGGCCTCGTTCCCTGTCGTCGAGTGCGCGGCGGAGGAGCAGGACGATCTGCTCGGCGGTAAGCGGCTCGAGGACGTAAACGCGGCTCCGGGACAGCAGAGCGGAGATGATTTCGAAGGAAGGGTTCTCGGTGGTCGCGCCGATCAGCCGGATGCTGCCTTTTTCGACGTAGGGGAGAAAGGCGTCCTGCTGGGCCTTGTTGAAACGGTGGATCTCGTCGATGAAGACGATGGTGCGCGTGCCGTACTGGCGGGCGCGGTCGGCATCCGCCATGACCTGCTTGATTTCCTTGATGCCGGTAAGGACGGCCGAGAATTCGATGAACTCCGCCCTGGTCATGTGGGCGATGATCTGGGCGAGCGTGGTTTTGCCGGTGCCCGGGGGACCCCAGAAAATGAGGGAGCCGATGTCATCGCGCTCCATCTGCGCGCGCAGAGGTTTGCCAGGGGCGATCAGGTGCTCCTGGCCGACGAACTCGTCGAGCGTCCGCGGACGCATGCGGTCGGCTAACGGCCGGGTGGGATCGCTTGGCGCGTTCGGGATGGATGGGAAGAGGCTCATCAGACGATTTTCAACTCCCGCTTTTCATTGCCAATTTAAACCCCAATGCCAGTGGTTCATCAATTGGCATTGGACAACTGAAAATTGCCAATTATTTCACCCGGGCAGCTTCGTATAAAACGATGCTGGCAGCGACTCCCGCGTTCAGGGATTCGACTTTGGGGGAGTGGGGGATGGCCAGGGTTTCGTCCATCCGACTGAGCAGGTCTTTGGGGACGCCGGCACCTTCGCTGCCGATGAAAATGGCGATGGGCGGGGCGAGGTTCGCCTGAGCGACCGGCGTGCCTTTGTGGGAGGAAGTTGCGACCAGGCGCAGGCCTTTTTCGCGCATCGGACCGATGATTTCGCCGAGGCCGCGGCGCGCGAAGGCGAGGCGGAAGACCGATCCCGAAGAAGCGCGAATGACCTTGGAATTGAAGGGGCTGACCGTGCCTTCGCCGAGGACAGCTCCGGCCGCTCCGAAGGCTTCGGCAGAGCGCAGCATGGTGCCGAGGTTGCCGGGATCTTGCACGCCAGCTATGCACACGAGCGGCCCGGCGTGAGACTTGTCAAGCAGGTCGTCAAGCGAGGATTCCTTGATTCTGACCAGGGCGGCGACGCCCTGCGGAGTCTCGCTGGGCACGGCACTGGCAAACAGCTTGTTCGGCAGCAGCAGGGTTTCGACATGCGCGCCCAGCTGCGGAAGCAGGCGTTCGGCCTTGGTCTCGGCAGCCTGGCTGAAGAACGCCGCGCGGAATTTCAGGCCACTGCGAATGGCTTCGTCGAGGATGCGGACGCCTTCAATGGCGCAGTGTCCGTCAGCGGTGAGTTCGCCCTGGGCAAAGGCGCGACGCAGCTCTTTGACCAGCGCGTTGTGACGGCCCTCAATACGGCGCAGGCGGGAGAGGTCGGGCTGGCTGGATTTCTTCATCGAGTACCGAAGAACTTTAACCACCTAGCGCACAAAGGCTCAGGACGGGTGCTTTGCCCAGAACTCGGTTGAGGTGAGCACCGGGATGATCTCGAAGTCGACCAGGTCCTGCCACTGGCGCGTCCAACCGTTCAGCGACTCAGAACTGGGGGCTTCCACGATCTGGAAGCAGCGGGCACCCGAGGGTTCCAGCCAGCTGACATGGTAAATGACGTCGCCGGGCATCATGCGGCCTTCTCGGCGGAAGCGTTCGCCGGCAGCCTGAAAGTTTCCGTTCTTAAAATGCTCGATCACCATGAAGAGCATGGCCGCGAGTGTAATTGAGAGAGGCCGCGGATCCAACTGTAGTGCGGACCCGGACTCCAGGGGGGAGGGTTGTACTCCACCCTTGTGCCGGGAGAGATCCGGCTGTGTTTCTCCTGCTTGCCCGCCTTGCTCGTGTTATGTTAGTTTTCGCCGTTTCAGCAGACATTCCTGGAAGGACGTCAGAGTGCGCGCGGAAATCGTCAAGATTAGCAGCGAGAAGCCCGAGGCGTCGCTGGTGCGGTATGCCGCCGACCAGATTCGGGCGGGGGAAGTGCTGGGCATGCCGACGGATACGTTCTATGGGTTGGCGGCCGATCCCTTTAACCTGCGGGCGGTCGACCGGGTGTATGAGATCAAGTCGCGCTCCCGGCACAAGCCGCTGTCGTTGCTGATTGAGAGCGTCGACCAGGCGGAAGAACTGGCGCTTTCGCTGCCTGAAGAATTTCAGCTGCTGGCCCGGCGCTACTGGCCGGGGCCATTGACGGTGATTGTTCGCGCCGGATCGCGCCTGCCCCTCAAAGTGACGGCCAATACCGGGAACGTGGCGCTGCGTGTGCCCAATTCGAAGATCGCGCTGGCGGTGGTGAAGGCGGCAGGAATTCCCATCACGGCGACTTCGGCAAATCTGAGCGGAGCCTCGGAGTGCACCACCGCCGAAGCCGTCAGGGATCAACTGCAGAACCGGATTGCGATCATTGTGGACGGGGGGAAATCGCCCCGCGAGGTCGCCTCGACGATCGTGGACCTGACGGATGGAGAGGCGCGCTGGCGGATACTGCGGGAAGGAGCGATTCCCACCCAGGAAATTTCTCAATTCTTCGCCCAGGGATGACAGAAAACTCAGGCAACCGGCGTAGCTTCTGGTTGCTGCGCTTGCTGGCACTGGCCGCAGCCGGAGTGCTTGTTTACTTCGGCGTGGCATGCGTAGGGGTATTGCGCGCCGCCTCGGAACAGCAACTCCATCCCGCCGACGCCATCGTGGTATTCGGCGCCGCGGAGTACTCGGGACGTCCCTCTCCCGTGTACCGCCTGCGGCTCGACCACGCTTTCGATCTCTTCCAGCAACGCCTTGCCCCGGTGGTCATCACCACGGGAGGTTCCGGCGCCGATCCCAAGTTCAGCGAAGGCGGCGTGGGTCACGACTACCTGATGCATCGCGGCATTCCCGATTCCAGCCTGATTGCCGAGACGCAGGGGTCCGACACCTCGCAGTCGGCCGAGCGCGTGGGCACCATCATGCGCACCAACCACATGCGCAGCTGCATTGCGGTGAGCGATGCTTACCACGTGTTCCGCATTCGCAAGCTGCTGGAGCACCAGGGGGTGAAGGTGTACGTGGCACCGCGTCCGGATTCGCGTCCGCGCAGCACGCCCCAGCGCGCAATGGCGGTAGCCCGCGAGGCTCTGGGCTACGTGCTGTGGAAGGCAGGCCTGGGGTGAGGCGGGCCCCCTCTTTCCGATTGCGGGTTGCTCAGCCGCTGCCCGCCGGCGACTTCGGGGAGGAAGCGGTCCGGCAGGCAACGGCTTGAAGTGCTGCTCTTGCGGGGAGGAGTATAGCGTTTTATTACAAGTATGTCTATAGAGATTATTACATAAAAAATTGAACGGCAGGTCTCGGGCAAGAGTGTCGGCGCCACAATCTTACTTCAGGCTTTTTAGAATTTCCTTCGCCGCGTTCGCTCCCGATCCTCCCGTCAGTCCCACGCCGGGGTGGGTTCCGGATCCGCACAGATACAAATTCTTGATCGGCGTACGGTAGCGGGCCCAATCGAGCAGCGGACGCATGGTGAAGAACTGGTCGAGCGCCAGCTCGCCATGGAAGATGTGGCCTCCGGTGAGCCCGTAGGTGTCCTCCAGATCCTGCGGGGTGATGATCTGGTGGCTCAGAATCAGCTCCGGCAGGTCGGGGGCGTACTGCGTCAGTGTCCTCACCACAGTATCGCCGAGTGCCACGCGCTGGCTCTCCCAATCGCCGCCCTTCAGCTTATAAGGTGCGTACTGCATGTAAATGGACATGACATGCCTGCCCGCCGGAGCCAGCGAGGGGTCGGTGATCGAAGGAATGGCGACTTCGAGATAGGGCTGGCGGGAGAAGTTGCCGTATTTCGATTCGTCGAAAGCGCGCTCGAGGTAGTCGATCTCGGGGCCGACGTGCAGGCGTCCGCTCAGGGTGGCGCCGCTCGCGCCGTCGAGCGCAGTGAAGTTGGGCAATCCGGAGAGCGCGAGGTTGACCTTGGCCACGGTGCCCGGCGTGCGGTAATGCTGCAGCTTCATGACAAAGTCGGGCGTGAGGTGCGTCGGATCGACCAGTTTCAGCAGGGTGCGCTTGGGATCGGCGTTCGAGATGATGGTCCTGGCGGCGATCTCCTCGCCGTTGGAGAGCACGACGCTGGTCGCCGAACCGTCTTTCACGCGAATTTCGATGACGTCCGCGGCGCTGCGAATCTGGGCTCCCGCCTGGGTGGCGGCGGCGGCCATGGCTTGGGTGATGGCGCCGGTGCCGCCCACGGCAAAATTCGCGGAACCGGCGGGATGGCTATCCCCCGCCGCTCGCAGCAACAGCACCAGACTGCTGCCCGCCGACCACGGACCGAGGAAAGTGCCAAAGATGCCGCGAGCGGCGATGGTGGCGCGCAACAGCTCATTGTCGAAATACTCGGCGACCAGGTCGGCGACGGCCATCGGGCCCCAGCGCAGCAGGCGGTACATATCTTTCTTTCCCAGCTTGCGAACGGAGCGCCCGGTCTGCAGCATGCCCCAGAGGTCGGTCTTGCTGGGCTCGTCAAGGTTGGGCGGAGGCAGGGTCAGTGCTTCGGCGATGACTTTGCCGATCCGGGCCAGCGACTCCTCGAACTCGGGATAGCGGGCGGCGTCCTTTTTCGAGAACCTGCTGATTTCCTCAGCCGCCTTGCGAGCATCGTTGTAGAGGACCAGCGCACGGCCATCGGGAGAGAGGGCGACGGTGCTGACATCGGGCGTGATGAGCCTGAGCCCGTGCCGTTCGAGCTGCATGTCACCGACGATGTCAGGGCGGACCGGTCCGGCGGTGTGAGCCAGAATGGAGCTGCGAAAGCCGGGATGGAATTCTTCGGTGATGGCGGAACCGCCAGGCTGCGAGCGACGCTCGAGCACCAGCGGCTTGAATCCGGCTCTGGCGAGGTAGAACGCGGTGACCAGCCCGTTATGACCGCCACCGATGATGACGACGTCGCGCGAATCGCCCATGTCTAGGCGGCCCCCTTGATGTCTTTGAGAATTTCCAGAGCGGCCAGGCGTCCGTTGGCGCCCATGATGCCGCCGCCGGGATGGGTAGCCGATCCGCACAGGTAAAGGTTCTTGATCGGCGTGCGATATTGCGCCCAGCCGGGGACCGG
>DATFTE010000198.1:0-5823 GCA_035262225.1 Terriglobales bacterium | reverse complement strand
CCGCGGTATTCCAGACACTGGCCATATCCGAACCAGAATGGCACCTTGCCGCGCGCCTGTGTGGCGAAGGCATTGACCAGAGTAGTCTTGCCAATTCCTGCTTCTCCAGTGATGAACACCACTTGGCGCGTCCCGCCCAGGGCTATCTCCAAGTGTTGCTCCAAAAGCCGCAAATCGTTCTGCCGCTGCACCATGTGGGTGACGGGGGAGGCGAGAGGCAGAGATTCTAGGATGGGAGCCCTCTCCCGGAGCTGGACTTCATTGACCTCGGCCACAAATCGGTAACCACGGCCGGGAACCGTTTCGATGTACTTCTGTCCGGTGGCCTGTTCGCCGAGGGACTTGCGCAAGACCGAGATATTGTGTGCGAGGTTGCCCTCCCCCACAATCGCGTCGGGCCAGACGCCTTTGATCAACTCTTCTTTGTCGATGAGCCGCCCATGGCCCTGGACAAGCAAGCAAAGGGTGTCGAGAACTTTTGCGCGCAGAGGGATAGGTCGCGCGTCTCGCAGCAGGCGGCGTTCGCCAGGGTCCAATCGGAAGGGACCGAACTCGTAGATCCGACGCGCTCGCTCGGCCATCTTCAGTCAGAAGTTTAAGAAAAAGTCCAGAAGAATTCCACACGCGCTAAAAGACTCGGTGGCGTGCCTTCCTGAATAATCATGACGAAAGGAGGAAGGCAATGCCTCAATGGAGGCCTGATCAAACATTTTACCCTTCGCCCAAGATGGCGATGAAGGCGCCACCGGAGATGCTGGCGTACGTGGCGATGCTCGATCCGAAGCGCGCCTCGCCGGACGCACTGGCAGTGGTCGATGTCGAGCCAGCCTCCAAGACCTACGGTCAGGTGGTCGCTCGGGTGGACATGCCCAACA
The DNA here is from genome assembly GCA_035262225.1 of Terriglobales bacterium. Classification (GTDB taxonomy): domain Bacteria; phylum Acidobacteriota; class Terriglobia; order Terriglobales; family Acidobacteriaceae; genus DATFTE01. The sequence goes on along the minus strand of DATFTE010000198.1, from coordinate 4,948 downwards.
CTGGCGATGAATTGCACCACTTCGGCTGGAACGCGTGCAGCTCGTGCTTGTGCCCGTATTCGCCGCATCCACACATGGAGCGGCGGTACCTGATCGTTCCGGGTCTGCGCTCCTCGCGCATCCACATCATCGACACCAAGCCCGATCCGAGCAACCCCAAGCTTGTCAAGGTAATCGAGCCCGAGACGGTCATGGAGCGAACGACCTACAGCCGGCCGCACACGACGCACTGCGGGCCCGACGGCATTTACGTGAGCGCCCTCGGGTCACCCGAGGGTGAAGGCCCTGGCGGCATCTTCATCGTGGACCCGGAGACATTCGAGGTCCGCGGGCGTTGGGAACTCGATCGCGGCCCGCAATACCTGGCGTACGACTTTTGGTGGCACCTGGGGTGTGACACCATGATCAGCAGCGAGTGGGGCACGCCCAACATGTTCGAGAACGGGCTCGTTCCCGAATTGTTGCTGGGCGGCAAGTATGGTCACGCGCTGCATGTGTGGGACCTGCGTCGGCGCCGGCACAAGCAGATGCTGGATTTGGGCAGCGAGTACCAACTGGTATTTGAGCTGCGTCCAGCCCACGACCCCACCGAAGCCTATGGCTTTGTCGGCGTGGTAACTTCGCTCAAGGACCTGTCGTCGTCGATCTGGGTCTGGTGCCGCGACGGCGGAGACGGCAAAGGCTCGTGGAATATCCGCAAGGTTATTGAGATTCCCGCGCAGCCGGCCGACCCTGACCACCTGCCTCCGATCCTGAAGGGGTTCAAGGCAGTTCCGCCGTTGGTCACCGATCTGAATCTCTCGCTCGACGACCGCTTCCTGTACGTCTCCTGCTGGGGCACCGGAGAACTGCGGCAGTACGACGTCTCCGACCCGTTCAGCCCAAAGCTGAGCGGGTGCGTGAAGATCGGAGGCATCGTCGAACGCGCCGCTCACCCCTGCCAGCCGGACAAAGCGCTGAACGGCGGCCCGCAGATGGTCGAGGTGAGCCGCGACGGGCGGCGGGTCTACTTCACCAACTCACTCTACTCGGCCGTCGACGAACAGTTCTACCCAGAAGGTATCCGAGGCTGGATGGCGAAGCTGGACGTGAATCCGGAGGGCGGCATAGGTCTCGACCCGAACTTCTTCCTGGCGTTCGACAGCTTGCGGCCTCACCAGGTTCGGCTGGAGGGCGGCGACACGTCTTCGGATTCTTATTGTTACCCGTGAGGTCAGGTATGGCCGAGAACGCATTTTGGTCGTGGACAGGGCTTGTGTTGCTGGGAGCGTTCCATGGCATCAACCCCGGCATGGGGTGGCTGTTTGCCGTCGCCATCGGAATGCAAGAACGGCGGCGAAGTGCCGTATGGCGAGCGCTTGTTCCGCTGACCCTGGGGCACGCGCTCGCCATCGGCGCCGTCGTGCTGGTGGCGGTGCTGACAGGCGTGGCCATGCCTGCCGCTTCGCTCAAGCTGCCGGTCGCGGCGAGCCTGGCTGTACTCGGCATCTACCGCCTGATCCGACACCGCCACCGCACTGGAGGCGGCATGCGAGTCGGGATGTGTGGGCTGACCGTATGGTCGTTTCTCATGGCGACCTGCCACGGCGCCGGCCTCATGGTGCTGCCAATCTTTCTCAGTATGACGGCCCCGGCGCAGGGTGCGAGCTGCCATGCCTCGGGTTCAAGGGACGCTGTGGCGGGCCTTACGGCGACCCTGGCGCACGGAGCAGGCTATCTGATCGTCACGGCGCTGACAGCGCTGGTCGTCTTCGAAAAGCTCGGACTGGGGCTCCTCCGCAAGACGTGGTTCAATCTTGACCTAATCTGGGCGGCGGCGCTGATCGCAACTGGCTCCCTGACAATCGCTGCCTAATCAAAAAAGCAGGAGAGCCCGGATTAGAATACGAGGGGACCCATGGCTGCCGGTTATCAGGAAGACCGGTCGGAAGGGGGTATCAGATTTCAACGCTTCCTTGACTGGTTGAACGGCGGCGTAAGTTCCGGCGGGGAAAAGTACCTGGAGCTTCGCAGCCGGCTGGTTCGCTACTTCGACCGCAAGATCCGCAAAATCGCTGCTCATTGATATGGATATGAGAGCGAGGCGCTCACCATGAAACGAATCGTTAGGGTAACAGTTTGTCGCTCGGAGTGCTTGGCGGACTGCGTGCTCGGTCCCTGCCCAATCTCTCCCCGTTCCCGAACGCCGCGGGGATTCTGGCAAGCGACAACGTCGGCGGCGGCGCCATCGATCTCACCGGCCTTTTTTTTCACTCCCTAGCGGCGAACGGCCGAAGCTGCGGTTCCTGCCGCTGGCCGGGACAAGGCTGGAGCATTTCGCCATCTGCGGCGGCAATCAGGCGCGGATATTCGTGCTGCGCAATAACGCCGCGTTGCGCTCTCCCGGTCGCGTCAGATCAGGCAGTCGGCGCAGGAGCGTGCGCCTGCGCCAGCCGCTCGGATCTGGCGCAACGACAACGATTTTTGTGAAAGGAAAAAACCAATGACTATCTCGCAGTTGCTACCCATTCATTCGCAAGTCGGACGATTTGCGACGCGTCTCCAGTATCTAGTGTTAGGACTGGTCGTCATGACCTCCGAGCCTTCGACGTCGATGGCCCAGACCGCGCACTCGCACATCCAGGACACACAGCAGAACCCGGCAGGCAGGGGCCAGCAGTCCCAGGCAAATGCTCTCGTGAAGATCATCCGCGAGTCGCTCGACCGTTTTAAAGAAGTCAAGGTGGCGATGGCCGAGGGGTATGCCCTGCAATTCGGCTGCGTGACCGGCTCCGATTCGGGAGCGATGGGTCTCCATTACGTGAACGGAGACCTGGTAGGTAGCGGCATTCTGGACGCCACGCGTCCGCAGATGGTGATCTACGAACCGAATCCGGACGGCAGTCTCAAGCTGATCGGCGTCGATTACCTGGTTTTCGCCGATGCATGGAACAAGACGCATTCGGCGCCGCCACAGCTGATGGGACAGCTCTTTCATCTATTCGAAGCTCCGAATCGCTTCGGGTTGCCCGCGTTCTACACGCTGCATGTCTGGGTCTGGAAGGAAAATCCGAACGGGGCATTTGTGAACTGGCATCCCCACGTCTCGTGCGATTCTTTCGCGGGCCAGAACCGCTGATGTTTCCGCGATGGCGCGACGCGGGCGCGGCGCGCGACGCGTCGATGGGGGGCCTGTGAATTTTCAAACGATTCGAGCGAAAGATTCCCTGAAATCTTCTCTTAAGTGAGTAGGTCCGAACAGGAGGTGTTTGTGCCACGAATCTTTAGAGCGGCAGTCTTTTTCGTCAACCTGCTGGGAATGGTGAGCGCGCAGTCACTACCCGATCTCTTTCCATTTCCGAATGGCTCCGGGGTGCTGGCAACCCACAATGCCAGCGGCCGGCCGATCGATCTCACCGGGCCCTTTTTTCAGTCGCTGGGAACCAACGGACGAAGCTGCGGATCGTGTCACCGTCCCGCCCAAGGCTGGAGCATCTCGCCCCCGGAACTCAAGCTCCGCTTCGATCTCACTTTCGGAACCGACCCGATCTTCCGCCCGGTGGACGGGTCGAATTGCGACCATGACATCGACACATCCACCGTGGGCGCGCGGCGCAAGGCCTACAGTCTCCTGCTCGACAAGGGACTGATTCGCGTCGCCCTCGCCGTACCTGCCGGTGCCGAGTTCGAGGTGGTCAGCGTGGCGAATCCGTACGGCTGCAGCAGCACCTCGCTCTTGTCGATGTACCGGCGGCCCTTGCCGTCCGCGAATCTCCGCTTCTTGAGCACGCTTATGTGGGACGGGCGTGAATCATCCGCTCAGACCGGCACGCAGAGGATCACCTTTGAGACCAACCCGGGCGATCTGCTGGCCGATCTTGCGCATCAGGCGGTCGACGCGACCAATGGCCACGCTCAGGCTTCCACGCCGCTCTCCCGCCAACAACAACAGGCGATCGTAGATTTCGAAATGGGGCTGACCATGGCCCAGGTTTACGACTACCACGCAGGCTCTCTCACCGCCAACGGCGCGACCGGAGGTCCGGTCGTCATTGCCCAGCAGACAACCCCCGCGTTCTTCATCGGCATCAACGACCCATTGGGCGGCAACCCGCATGGAACCGCATTCACGCCTGTGGTCTTCCACTTGTTCGATGCATGGACAAATCCGCAATCTAATCGCTTTGAGGGCGACAGCGACGATCCGCAGGGAGCTCGCGCGCGGATTGCCCGCGGCCAGGCGTTGTTCAACTCGAAACCGATCCAGATCACCGGAGTTGCGGGGCTCAACGATGACCTGAACATGGCGACGATTCCGGGCACTTGCGGAACGTGCCATGATTCGCCCAACATCGGTAATCACTCGGTCTCCGCGCCGCTCAACATCGGAGTCGGCGACCTGGACAGCACGCTCGATTTGCGATATCTGCCCGTGATCACGCTACAGAACCGCGCGACCCACGAGACCAAACGGACGACCGATCCCGGCCGCGCCATGATCACCGGCGCGTGGAAAGACATCGGCAGGGTGAAGGGCCCGATCCTGCGTGGACTGGCGAGCCGCGCGCCGTACTTCCGCAATGGCTCGGCAGACTCGCTGAGCGACGTGATCGAATTTTACGAAAAGCGGTTTCACATCGGTCTCACGGCTCAGGAGAAGAGGAACCTGATTGCCTTCCTAAACGCACTGTAGCGTTGCAGCGACAACCGTAGCGTACCGCAGCCTAAGTTTGACTTGGATCTTCTCTTTCCGATTACCCGTTCGCACTGAGTCGGGCCTATCACGTTTGGGGCCGATCCCGAGAGACGCTGGAGCAGTGGAGCAGTGGAGACTTCTGAGCCGGTCCGACTGCATTGTGTGTAGCCGAAATTCTACGATCTCCTGAAATCAGTCAACTTGCGCCCTCTTGCCCTCACCTCGCCGAGGCCACGTTACGCCATGTTACAACCATCAGTTCATGCCCGAACT
>DATFTE010000197.1:0-6499 GCA_035262225.1 Terriglobales bacterium | reverse complement strand
ATCCCCCTGGTGAGATCTGGCAATACCGGCGAGGTCACCTTCGAGGCTCCGGTGCAGCGGGGCGAGTATGACTTCGTCTGCACGTTTCCGAGTCACTTCAAGCTCGGGATGAAGGGGCGCTTGATCGTGAAGTGACCGGTGGAGGTGCCCGCCCGCGGCTCGCCGTCAACCTGGGAGCCTGAGCCTAGCCAACCCTAACCTCCGTCCGGCGGCGATCGCTCTGCCCGTGGGCTTCATTCCTGCGATCTACTCTGCCAGACTCGGACGCTGACCGCCCCGGGAGCCAATGCCACAGCGTCGTGTTCAGCAGGTGCCACAACCGATTGCCAGCATGCTTCAGCCTATCGCGCATGAAAAGAAGAATCATCATCACGATAGCTGTTGTATCTAGCAGAAGCGTGGAGGGCTCTGGAATGGCCGATATGATATCTCCACGAGACACATTATCAAGAAAGAAGTTTGATATTCCTCCAGGAACTTGCAAAGGGACTATCGATAAAGAAAGGAAACGGTCGTCTTGCCCAGCGGAGGCCAAGAATCCTCTAAAGATCGTCTCTTCTACTACGCCTGTGTCTATGGTGAACGTGTCGCCAGCGACGGTCGCCAATTGGAAGCGGTAATCACCTCCAGGGACGGTCGACCCAGGCAATAGAAAGAACCCTACTGCGTCAGTTCTTCCACTCTGGCCGAACTTCAGCGTTGCAGGTGCAATAACATTCCCCTGACCAAAACTGTTCGGCGGGCTGGGGGTAACGAAACTGTCGGAGGTGACCCATCCAGCAGACGGGTCGGCAGAAGTATAGGTGATTCCGCCTAGGGCCACGCTCCCCACCCCAACTAGGACATCCGACGGCAACTCGTCGAAAGTCTCGGTGCTAACGACCTTGGCCGCCTGGAAAAAGCTCTGCGGGTCGCTGAACATGATGATGTTGGCACATGCCGTTCGTCCTTCACCCCAGATGGCGAAAGGCATCGTGAAGAACGCTAGTATCGAGCGCAACAACCTCGGATGGCGTGCCGTCAACGTCATGGTCGCCTCCCCCAATCGCTATGTTCCGCGGTCCCTCACCAAAATTTCCCAAAGCTGAATGAATTCCGGCATGGCACTCGGCAAGGTCTGGCGTAACCGGTCCTCTAGCTTTGTCACGGATCAGGAGGATGGTCGACATCAACGCCATCTGGCGGCGGGCGCCCGATCCGTGGGTCTCTTATCGTGACGTAATCTGCCACACTCAGACACCGGCCGGTCTCGGAGCCTCTAGGAGCCAATGCCACAGCCGGTCTCGGAGCCTCTAGGAGCCAACGCCACAGCTGGTCTTTCTGGCATCGATGCTGCTGCAGGCGCCGGAGGCTGCGGCGCAGCGCGCGACTGCCGCCAGCATCCCGCGCGTGAACACAGTGTACGTGACTGCGGTCGATCGCAACGCGGTCCCGGTTACTGACCTTACCTCAAAAGACATCGTCCTGAAGGAGGGGGGCCGCATCCGGGAATCATCAAAGTCGAGCCAGCCAGCGCGCCCCTTTACATCTGCATCATCGTTGATGACAGCGGCACAGGTATTTTCCGATACGGCGTCTCGAACTTTGTTGCGCAGCTGCTTGGCCGGGCAGAGTTCGCCATTCGCAGAGTCGTCGGGCAAGTGCAGACCGTTGTCGACTACACGTCCGACGTGGAACAGCTTCGCCCCGCCCTCTTGAGCTTGAATGCAGGGATACAAGCCCCGAGGAACAGCCAGCTGGTGGAGGGCATTTTCGAAGCCGCCAGGGAGCAGCAGCAAAGCGGTGCACAGCGCCCGGTCATCGTCGTCCTCACTGATACGGAGGGGGAATACAGCACCCTGTCCGCGGATCATGTGCTGGCACAACTGCGCCGTACGGGCGCAGTGCTGTACGTGATCGCGGTCACGGGTGTTCCCGTGCGCACCGCGCCAGGGTTGACGTCCCCTACGCAGCCCACAGTGCCGGGAACGCCATCCACCGTGGACCGACCATCTGACCTGCTGGATCGTCGGGCTGATATCAATCAGGTCTTGGTGGACGGTCCCAAACAAACCGGCGGGCGACGTGCGGACATTAGCGCCACCGCAGGACCCATTCGCGCCCTGCAGGAAATTGCCCAGGAGCTGAACCACCAATATCTGATTACTTATCTGGTTCCTGCGGGAGAAAACCCAGCGCAGAAGCTAAACCTGTCAACCAAGCGCCGCGGCGTGTCGCTGCGTGCTCCTGCCCGGGCGGATGCCCGCGACTCCTAATCGAAAAAACTGAAGGGGCGCTTTCTGGTTCCCGCAGCCTCCAACCTTCTCACACAACCCTGAAGCCATTGATCCATATCTGACCAGCTGCGCCCGCTCTGCCAACGTTTCCATCGTTGCGAGGTCGGGCATTGGTTCCCATGTTGCCGTTGGGGCTCGGTCCAAAGGCTCCGGCGCCCCCTGTTCCACCGGGTCCGCCGATGCCACCCGCGCCGCCTCTTCCAGGTAGTCCACCGCGGCCTCCAGCAACATTTGCGGAATGGAACGGTACGGTTCCGCCAAAGTTGATGCGAATGATTCCGCCACTTCCGCCGGCGCCACCCTCTCCTCCTCGCGCTCCAAGTCCTCCCGGTCCTCCGTCGCCGCCAGCCCCGCCGGGGCTGAGCCCCCATCCTGGTCCGCCGTTCCCACCGGCACCACCATTCCCTCCCGGCGTGGATGCATCTCCGCCAGGTCCGCCGTTTCCGCCCCTCGCCAGGAACCATCCGAAATTCGAAGGATCGGTAACCACATTGGGGGAGGTGATAACGGCGCTGGCTGCGTTTCCTCCAGGGATTCCCGCCACTCCGTTCTGGGCGGGCACGCGTGATGACCAAACGCCAGCGATCCCGGGTTCGCCATCGGTGCCCCACCATCGCCCGGGTCCCCCTGGGCTTCCGTTCGGAGCCTTCGCCGGAGTTGCCGGCCTTGCGCCAGTCGGGGCAGCGGCCGGTTTCGGAGTGTTGTCGAAGCTCATCCCGTCCAAGATGATCGGCATGGCGCGCTCCTACTCGATCGTGAGTGCATTGCACTTGAGAACAAGATCGCCGCGAACGACGAGATCGCCTGCGATCAACACGTTGTCGAATTCGAGTTGGTTCAAGGGATTGTTCAGTGTGACGACAGCGCCTTTATCGATTCGAAGATCCTTCGTGAAGAGACGAAGAAGCCCGAGCTTGACTTTGCGCAGGTGCGCAACCACAGCGGCTGTATCCGGCGCTGGCTCGTCTCGTACTGCGGCATTTTGTGCCCATAACGCCAGGAATTCCTGCACGTCCTCGGCCGCCCGCACAGCCGTCACAGTCTGGAATTTCGCCAGCGGGTGTTTCGCTGCGACGGGAAACTCGACCTTCTCTCCGGCTTTGATGTGAATGGTGGGTTCGCTTCTTGTGGCGTCCTCCGGCTTTCGCATGGCGTCTCCTCTATCTAACTAAGGAATGAACAGCCTGAGATCAGACGGCGCTGAAGGCTATCTCGATCGCGCTGGATTATCGCAAAACGAAGCTGGGCCGCAACGTCAATTTAGGCATGACGGCAAATCACAGTGAAAGCGGATTGCGCCTGAACGAGGATAGTCGACATCAACGCCATCCGGCGGCGGTCGCCCGGTCCCTGGCCTCGATCCCCGTGACGTAATCTGCCAGACTCGGACACCGCTCCTCCGGAACCCCGGAAGAGCCGATGCCATAGGCGGCAACTCGCGGCAGCACGATTTTCCGACGGTGACAATCCGTGAGTCGGCACCACGCTGAAAATCGTCACGCAGTAAGCACATGATCCCGTTGACATGCGGTTCCGCAATCCATAGACTTGCCGCGCGGCTCGAGCGACTGCCGACCGAAGACACACCACCTGCTCTTCAGTCGCGTCGCCAGTTGGCACATCAATCTCAGCAGGATCGACCCCCGGGCGGAAGATCACGGTGGACAGGCAGGTAGTGACGAAGTTTTGGCGCTGCCCTGCGTGGAGTAGCGAATCACCGAAAAGCTGAGGAGGGTGACAATGAAGGAGGCAAAACTGCACGAGTTCATGGGCAAGGTCGTGACGGACATGGGTGGTGCCTGGATGATGGCCATGGTCCTGATCGGCGACGAGCTGGGGCTCTACAAGGCGATGGCCGACGGAAAGCCGATATCAGCGGAGGCCCTCGCCACGCAGTGCGGTTGTCATCCGCGTCTGGTGCGCGAGTGGCTCGATGCTAATGTCGCTTCGGGATACCTCGAGGCCGTTGAGGGCGCCTACCGGCTCCCGACGGAGCAAGCCATGGCCCTCGCCAACCAAGATTCTCCGGTGTTCGTGGCGCCCGGCCAGAGCGTCGTCGCGTCGTGCTTCATGGATCTCGACAAGGTGCTCCAGGCGTTCCGGGGTAATGGCGCGTTCCCCTGGGGCGCGCATCACCATCGGATGTTTCACGGCGTCGAGCAGTTCTTCCGTCCGGGTTACCAGGCCAATCTCACAACAGCATGGCTGCCCGCCCTCGACGGAGTGGTCGACAAGCTGAAGCGCGGCGCCAAGGTGGCGGACGTCGGATGCGGCCATGGCGCGTCCACCCTCGTCATGGCAAAGACCTATCCCAACTCGCGGTTCGTTGGTATTGACTTCCACAAGCCCTCGGTGGAGATTGCGGGCAAGCGCGCCGCCGACGCTGGCGTCGATGGTCGCGTCACCTTCACCACGGCCGCGGCGCAGGAGTACACCGAGCGGGACTTTGATCTGATCTGCTTCTTCGATTGTCTGCATGACATGGGTGATCCTGTCGGGGCTGCCCGCCACGCCCGCCAAGCGTTGAAGGATGATGGCACCGTGCTCCTGGTGGAGCCATTCGCCGGCGACACCCTCGCCGAGAATTCGACGCCGGTTGGACGCTTGTACTATGCAGCGTCCACGATGGTCTGCACGCCGAACTCCCTGTCGCAGGACGTGGGCCTCGGGCTCGGAGCCCAGGCCGGCGAAGTACGGCTCGCGCGCGTATTTGCGGAGGCAGGCTTTACACGGTTTCGGCGCGCGACGGAGACGCCGTTCAATCTGATACTGGAAGCGAAGAAGTAATTTCGCCAGGTACACTTGGCCGCCCGGGCGGTCTCACGCTCGGGCGGCCTCTTCAGAGGAAAGTTAACATTCGCACGTGGGCACGCGGCGGTCGCCTCCCAGGTGGCCCTCCGGCCGCTGACGTTAGTCTGGCAGATCTCCCACCGTCTTTCTTACCTCACATGTAGACGACGAGGCGCGAGCGCAAGCCCTTGCAGCTCGGCGCGGTAGCCCCTTTGTACAAGCTGTGTCGTCGGCCATTGGCACCGACGGGGTCTGGACTACTCCTAGGTCCACTCATTCCAGGCGTGACCATCAAGAAGAGTCTGTTTCGAGGACTCGGCTTGTAGAACCAGCTTCCGACAGTGATTTTGACGGCTCATGCACCAGTCCCCCCGTGTCGGGCAGGCTACGCTGAGGTCGCAGGGACAGTAGCCTCCCGGAGGGATCAATTGGGTAAGCCGGCCCCACGCCGGGAGAACGAGTGAGCCGGAGGCGGCCTGGACGATCGGCGCGGCTGGCTTCCCCTGGAGCTGCGCTGCGACCTCCACACCCAACGAGGGAGGAACTCATGAGGACAGTATTAGCAATGGCAGTGGCGGTGTCGCTCGTAGCGGTAACGCTTTCGGTAGCCTCCGGCGCGGACGAGAAGAAATCAAACCCGCAGCAGGAAGGGTGAGGCTACGCCCATGACTCAGCAGGAGAAGATGAAGAAGTGCAACGCTGACGCGAGCGCCAAGTCCCTCAAAGGCGACGACCGCAAGGCGTTTATGAGCGAGTGTCTCAAGGCTGACCACAAGATGTAGACTCACGCCAACCGGGTGCCACGGCCGCGCCCGGCAAATCGCCCGAGGAGGAAGGGCCGCCCTCTAGAGGCCGCCTCCTCGGGCTCCATAAGTTCCACGCTTCCGTTCCCATCTCGATACTGGGACCCATGGCTTGGATCCCGTGTCGCATGTTGGACTTGCCTTACTGTCCCAGCGTCCTGTTGAGCAAGTCCGCCAACCGGACACCCGCTCGCTCGAGCCGATCCCGGACGAACGGGACGTGCTCTTCGAAATGCTCCGCGTTCACGATGACCGCCTTCTCGTCCTCGCCTTCCGAGAAGGTTTCGTTCCCCTGCTGGTAGAAGCACTTCGTAACAAATACGAAGAGAGACCACGGGCGCCGGTTAGGGATCAGGCGCCCGTGGTCTCACACCCACGTGGGGCTACTGTTTCAGAGTGTATTGACCACCAAATTCGTACGCAGGGCCTGCCGGAGTCCCACCGCCTTTGTACGTTCCGCCCCCGGTGATGCCGTCAAACTTACCCGTACCGCCAATGAACGACCATTTGCCCTCGAACGTCACATCTGGTGGACCGCTCGCCTTCGGTGTCGCTTTTGCCATTCCTTCGTACGTGGTGAACGTCTTGTCACCATTCGGATGGGTTACCGCGAAGTATCCACGGTGTGGG
>DATFTE010000196.1:0-17872 GCA_035262225.1 Terriglobales bacterium | reverse complement strand
GAAAATGAACACTGCAGCGGTAATCTGGTTCCATACGTCGGAGAGCGAGTCCTGGGTGAAGATGGCGAAGTTATCAGGCTTGTCGGGCGGCACGCGCCGCCGCCGCCGTAACAGTTCCCGCATTTCATCGACCGCCTTGGGCATGTCGTCGTGCGAGGTCGCTTTCACGCTGATGAAATGCTGCTTCAGTTCAGGATGCAGCTTTCGCAAGGTCGCCAGAGGAAAGTAGACCTTGTTGTCGTCGGGATTCTTGCCTCCTCCGAACGCACTTTTCACTTTCTCCGCGACGCCGACCACGGTGAAGAGCTGACCCTCAATGTTGATCTCCTTGCCCAGGGGATCATCGTTGCCAAACAGTTCGTCGGCGGTATCGGCGCCGAGCACGATGACCGCCGCCCGGCGCTCGTCATCGATCTCGCTGAACCAACGGCCGGATTTCATGTTCAGGTCGAACACGTCTTTTACGGTGGCGTTGTCGCCTTCGAGGATGGTTTGCTTGGCCTTGCGGTCACCATACTTGACCACGTAGGTCCCCGACCCGAACTGCGGCTCGACGTAGCGGACGCCAGCCGTCACCGCCTTCACATGCGGCAGGTCCTTCATCGCCTCCGCGTCTTCGAAGGTCAGTTCCTTGCGGGTGCGCAGTTCTTCCGTGGGCCGGCCGAAAGTGATCGGCATGTGGAAGGCGAAGATGATGTTCGATCCCATGCTGCTGATCATCGAGCTGACGTTGTCGTTGAGGCCGCGCACGATCGAGGAAATGCCGATCACCACGGCCACGCCAATCACGATCCCAAGCACCGTCAATCCCGAGCGCAGCTTGTTGCTGCGAATCGTCTCTAGGGCCATCTGGATGATTTCGCCGAGTTCGCTCCTGGCCAGCATTCGCAAGCCCCTCTACAGTTCAAAGCGCAGTGCGGCAATGGGATCGAGCATAGCCGCGCGGCGCGCCGGGTAAACGCCGAAGAAAACGCCCACGCTCGCGGCGACGATCAGGCCTGCAGCCACCGCCCACAGCTTGATGACCGAAGGCATTCCGACTGCGAAGGTGACTCCCTTGGCGACCGCGATGCCAAGCAGTACGCCGATCACACCGCCCGTCACTGCGAGGGTAATCGCCTCGATCAGGAACTGCAGAAGCACATCAGAACGCCGGGCCCCCATGGCTTTGCGGATGCCGACTTCGCGCGTACGTTCGGTAACCGATACCAGCATGATGTTCATGATGACGATTCCGCCCACCACCATAGAGATGGCGGCGATTCCGATCATGGCGATGAAGAAGGTTCCCGTGAGGTTCGACCAGATACTCAACAGGCTGCTGTTGGTCTCAACGTCGAAGTCATCGGGTTGATCGGGTGCGACGTGCCGCCGCGAACGCAGCACTACACGCGCTTCGTCCTTGGCGGTTTCGAGAAGGGCGCCGGTGCCCGCGGCTTTTGCCGAGATGCGCATGTTGGTGTTGTAGGTGCCGTACTGCTTCAACCAGGAGGTCATGGGTATGAGTACATAGTTGTCCAGACTCTGCCCCAAGGTCTTGCCCTTCTTTTTGCCCACGCCGATTACACGGTAGATCCAACCATCCACGCGAATTTCCTTGCCGATGGGATCTACGCCGGGCATCAGTGTTTCAACAATGTCGGTGCCCACCACCGCGACCGGGGAGTTGTTCTCCAGATCCGACTCGACCAGCATGCGGCCCGAGTCCAGATCGATGTCCTGGGTGATCGCCACCGACGGCGTCATGCCCTGGACCTGTGTATCGGTGAGAGATTCTTCACCATACTTGACGTGGCCGTTCAGGTTGCGCGCGTAGGCGCCGACGTAGAGGCAGTGGGCGCATCCCGCACGCACGGCGCGGTAATCGTCCATGGTCAGGTCCTTGCGCTTCTGTCCCTCGAGGTAGTGATCGACGTTGGTTACGGCCGGTGAGACCTTGAACATTATGAATACGTCGGCGCCGAGATTGAAAATCTTTTCGCCGACATAGCCATTGATGCCGTTCACAAACGTGACCACGGCGATGACCGCGGCCACGCCGATGACGACGCCAAGCAAGGTCAAAACCGAGCGCAGCTTGTTTGCCCACAGGGACTGCAACGCGATGCGGACGGCTTCGAGAAAGTGCATGAGTTGGGCTCTGGAGCTTCAGGATGGAGCCCTGTCGTTCAGTCTAGCAGGCAACTCGAATGTTCTCTGGTTGTGAAGCCTGCGTTGATACGAATCAACATGGGATGGCAGAAAACGGCGTGCAGATGTGAGTGTTTCGTGTCAGGGTGTGGCTTATGCGGCACCGCAGTGGCCGTTCCTTCGACGTCTCTTGAGGGGTAATAAGACGCGCCAGTCGTGGCGTTTCCTAACATCATGCTCGCGAATTTTGTGAAACTTGCTTCCAGAGCCCATCGGCCCACAGTGCACTTCGCTGCACATTGACACTGCACAGCTTGTAGCGATACAGTCCGGGCCGCGCTAGTTCCTGGTTCTACCGTGCTGGATCCGTAGCGCAGTCTCGCGCTGTCCCAGTCCTTAAACCAACCGGGAAAAATAACCACTAGCCATGGAGGCCAACTTGACCGAACACTCTCGCACAGTTTGGTGTTCCATCGTTGCGTGCACACTGGTCCTGCTGTTTACGCCACTGCTGAACGCGCAAACTCGTCACACTACAGACAAACCTTTCTCCGGCGGCTATCAGGCAGCGAAGGCTTTCAAAGCCGGCACACTCCGCCTGCAACCGAACGCCGGCATCACTAACGCTGCGCCCACCCTCACCTGCAGCCCGGCGCCTTGCGCGTTCACGCCCGTGGATGCCTCTGAAGGCGGATCGGCTCCGGTCAACGAAGACCCCATCGCGGTCAACCCCACCAACTCTTCGCAGATTCTGAGCGGTGGCAACGACTACAACTGCGGCAACATCCAGGGCTTCTTCGCCAGCGGCGATGGCGGCAGCACCTGGACGCACGCCTGCTCGCCGGGCAGCGGCGGCGAAGGCGATCCGATTGTCGGCTATGACCTGAACAACGTTGCCCATGCGGGTGGCATTCAGAATGGCAATGTGGTGGGCTTCACCTCCACGAACAATGGAGGCACTTGGAGCGCTCCCACGACCATCATCACTGCGAAGCTTGGCTACCTGGCCGACAAGCCGTGGATGGAAATCGACGACAATTCGAGCAGCAGCTTCAAGAACGACATCTACGTTTCCACCACGCAATTTGCTCCCAACAGCAACAGCCAGATCTGGGTTTCGCACTCCAGCGACGGCGGCCTTCACTGGGGCAGCGTAGCTGTCAGCAGCCTGGCGACCTTCCCCGGCCACGTCAATCAGTTCAGCGACCTGGCAGTGGGAACGGATGGGACGGTGTATTTGAACTGGATCAACTGCCCCACCACGGGTGCAGCTGGTGATTGCGGCGGGACCGTGAGCAACATCATGTTCTCCAAGTCCACCGACGGCGGCAACACCTGGTCGAAGGAATCCTCCGTGGGTACAGTCACCCTGGTTCCGGATGCCTGCTTCTGCGGGTTCTACGGCAGCCTGCCCAACACCAGCGAGCGGGTCAGCAACCTTCCGTCGAACGGCGCCATCGGCAGCGGTTCGACTGCCAAGGTCTTTCTCGCCGCCTATAACTGGACAGGAACGCAGATGCAAGTTGAAGTGTTTCGCTCCAAGGACGGCGGAACCACTTGGTCGTCAACGCTTGTGAATCCGTCATCGACGAAAGGAGACCAGTTCTTCCAGTGGCTGAACGTAAACTCGGCGGGCGTGGTCGGGGTTACGTGGCTGGATCGCCGCAACGACCCGTCGAACCTGAGCTACCAGCCGTTCTTCTCGCAATCCAAGAACAACGGTAGCAGCTACATCAACGGCCATGCTCTTTCCACGAAGAAGTCGAATCCTCTCAACGACGGCTTCGGCGGCAGCTTCATGGGCGACTATACGGGCAATGCCTGGAACGGCACCAAGACCCTGGTTCAGTCGTACATGGACACCACCACCGGCGTTTCCCAGGATTTCGTCACGGGCGTGCTGTTCCCGTAAACTATTCTGGTTGCGAACTCCAGCCCGCTGGCTTCGGCCAGCGGGTTTTTTAATGCTCGGGAAAACCTGAGACCGTGAAGCGCGGTTCATTCTGTCGAGTGACGGCACACCTGGAGGCGTGCCCACCCGAATTCATAGGTGCCGCTGCGGGCCTGGGCGGGCAAGGGCGTTCGCGCGCAGGCAGGCTGCCCCGATTGTGAATGCCATGTTACAAATGCGCCGCCTTCGTTTGGAGCTCACCCCACCCATCGTGTATAGAACTACGTGGGGAATTTCTTGTGAGCGAACCCATCATTCAGGCGATCGCGGTGGAGAAGTTCTACACCCAGCCGGAAGGCAACCGCATTCAGGTCATTGCGCCCACAGACCTGGCCATTATGCCCGGCAAGATCATCGCCCTGCTCGGTCCTTCGGGTTCGGGCAAATCCACGCTGTTGCGCATGCTCACCGGGCTTTCTCCCACTTCTTCGGGCCAAGTGCTGTGGCATGGGCAACCCATTCGCGGCCACATCCCCAACGTGGCTATCGTCTTTCAGAGTTTTGCGCTGTTCCCGTGGCTGAACGTGCTGGAGAACGTGGAAGCCCCGCTTGAGGCCCGCGGCATGAACGCCATTGAGCGCCGCAAGCGCGCCCTGAAGATGCTTGACACCGTCGGTCTCGACGGTTTTGAGACCGCGTATCCTAAAGAGCTTTCCGGCGGCATGAAGCAACGTGTGGGCTTCGCGCGCGCGCTGGTGGTGGAACCGGAAGTCCTGTTCATGGACGAGCCCTTCTCGGCGCTCGACGTGCTCACCGCGGAAAACCTGCGCAGCGAACTGCTCGAGCTGTGGCTGAGCCGCAAGATTCCGACGTCTGCCATTTTCATCGTCACCCACAACATTGAGGAGTCGGTGCTGATGGCCGATCGGGTGATTGTTCTGGGCAAGAATCCGGGGGTGATCCGTTCCGACTTCGAAATTGACCTCTTCCACCCCCGCGATCGCAAGGGTTCGCGCTTTGTGGGGTATGTCGATTACATCTACAAGGTGATGACCCAGCCGGGTGTGGAACATGTGTTTCCGGTGGCGGGGAAGACGACCGTCGTGCAGCTGGGGGTGCAGAAATATCAGATGCTGCCGCATGCGCGCCCGGGAGGCATTGCCGGGCTGCTCGAATTGCTGCACGACCGCGGCGGACACGAAGACCTGTACCGGCTGGCGGAGCAGCTCGCCATGGATGTGGACGACCTGCTGCCCATCGTTGATGCCGCAGTGATGCTGGGTTTCGCCGCCCTCAAGGAGGGGGACGTCGAAATCACCCACGAGGGCGTGGCCTTCGTCGATTCCGACATCCTCACCCGCAAGGTGCTGTTCCGCGAGGCGGCCCTGGGGCACGTGGCCATCCTGCAGTCGATTGACAATGTGCTGCACGCCAAGTCCGATCACTCCATCCCGGAAGAATTTTTTCACGACATCCTCGACGAGCACTTCAGCCAGGATGAAGTCGAGCGCCAGTTCGAGACTGCCATGAACTGGGGACGCTACGCGGAAATCTTCGACTACGATGCCGAGCGTGGGCGGCTCATCCTCACCGAACACACGCCCGAAAACCAGACTGTCACCAAGCCATGAAGCGCAGCGCGACTTTTCGCGGATTCTCGCCCTACCGCCTGTGGTCGCTGCTGCCGCGCTTCGAAGTCTCGCACCTGCCCGACTGGTTGATGTTCGCCGCTGCCATCGCCGTCTTTTACGGCATTCTCCTGGTGGGACGAACATGGCTGGGCCCGTTCACCCCGGTCGTCGAAATCTCCCGCAGCCCCTGGGCGCTGCCCGCATACGCCGGATTTTCCCTGCTGCGCATCACCGCGGCCTACGCACTCAGCCTGGCATTTACCCTGGTCTACGGCTACGTGGCGGCCTACAACCCCAAGGCCGAGCGCTTCATGATCCCGCTGCTCGACGTTCTGCAGTCCATCCCCGTGCTCAGCTTTTTGCCGGGGGTGATGCTGGCCATGGTGGCCTTGTTTCCCAGCCGCCAATTGGGAGTCGAACTGGGCGCCATCCTGCTGATCTTCACCGGGCAGGTGTGGAACATGGCGTTCAGCTTCTACGCGTCGCTGAAGAGCATTCCGCGCGATATGCGGGAAGCGGCGCGCATTTACGGTTTCAGCTGGTGGCAGCGTTTCACCGAAGTGGAGCTGCCTTATGCCGCCATCGGGCTGGTGTGGAACTCGATGATGTCGGTGGCCGGCGGATGGTTCTTCCTGATGGCCTGCGAAATGTTCGTGCTGGGCGCGCGCGACTTCCGCCTGCCGGGGCTCGGTTCCTACCTGCAGACCGCGGCCAGCGCGGGCGACACGCGTTCCATTCTCTGGGGCGTGGCCACCATGATCACCGTCATCGTGCTGCTTGACCAGTTTGTGTGGCGCCCGGTGATTACCTGGGCGGAAAAATTCAAGGTCGAACAGGTCGAGGGGCTGAACGTCTCCCACTCCTGGGTTCTGGATTTTCTCGAAGGCTCGCGCAGCCTCGCGCTGCTGCGCAAGCGTACGCTGCGGCCGCTGCGGGAAACGCTGATGATGCGCTTCGCGCGGCGTCATCTCGCGCGATCAAACGACGAAGCTCCCAGCGCCGCGAAGCTGTGGTTTCTGCGAATTCTGGGAGTCGTTATTGTCGGATTCGTTCTCTACGCTGTGGTCCGCGTCATCATGATTTTGACCGGACTTACCCACGCAGATATCCGCCAGCTTGGCTCCGGCCTGATCGCTACGTTCTTGCGGGTGACGGTCGCCTTGCTCATCGGCGCTGCCTGGACAATTCCCGTGGGTGTCTGGATCGGACTTAATCCGCGCCTGGCCCGCGTCGCCCAGCCGCTGGCCCAGGTCGCAGCCTCGGTGCCGGCTACCGCGCTGTTTCCTGTCGTGCTGCTGATTCTCATTCGCCTCGGCGGAGGACTTGGCATCGGCTCAATCGTGCTGCTGCTGCTGGGTACGCAGTGGTACATCCTGTTTAATGTGATCGCCGGGGCCATGGCCATTCCCACCGACCTGAAAGAAGCCTGCTCGGTGTGCGGCATCACCGGCTTCGATCGCTGGAAAAAACTGCTTCTCCCCGGAATCTTTCCCTATCTGGTGACCGGCATGGTGACGGCTTCGGGCGGAGCTTGGAACGCCAGCATCGTCGCCGAATATTTTCAGTTCAAAGGGCAGACTTTTTCGACCACCGGCCTGGGCGCGCTGATCAGCCGCGCCACCGATCAAGGAAACTTCGATCTGCTGATCGCCTCAACTATTGTCATGGCGGCCTCGGTGGTCAGCGTCAACCGCCTGCTGTGGCGAAAAATGTACCGCTTGGCGGAAACCCGCTTCCGCCTGGAAGGATGAGGTCGAACTCACCACAAAGACACATAGGCACAGAGAAGAACCGCAGCCCGAATTCTCATTCCCAACGAAGAGCCGGCCGATGTGAGGGATCTGCAGTTTTGCCCTCCGGAATTTCGCCGTGCCTCGGTATCTCCGTGCCGAAAAGAAAAAGGCCGGGATCCGTAGATCCCGGCTGCAGTTGGTGGTTGCCCGGATAAAACCTGTTTTGTGGCGCGGGCACCCTGCTCGCGGTCTACTTTCCTTTTTCCGCAGAGCCGCAGCGAACTTTAGGCGCTGCGCCGGGGGCGTATGGTCAAATCCCGCACCTGCGTCAAAATGCTCGACATCTGCATTCCGTTGAGACCCGAAAGGAACGGCATCAGCTCGGCCACAAACGGGTCCTGCATCAGTTCGCGCACTTCTTCCTGGCGGTTGCGTTCTCCGCCGCTGAGCAGCTCCGGTACACTTACTTCCAACGCGCGCGCCAGCCGCTCCAGGGAGGAAAGGGTCGGAGTGGCCTTTTCGTTCTCAATCTTCGACACGTAGGTCCGCGGCACCGCCATGCGCGTGGCCAGTTGCCGCTGGCTCAACCCCTGACGCAAGCGCAGCTGGCGGATGGAGGAGGCCAGATTGAGATGTCCGTGCCCGTTGCTTTGCGCCGGAATCAACTGCGGCGGCGCCACCGGTTGCGCCACGATCGGTTCGTCTTCGTCCAGAGACGCGTGGCAGCGCCGGCAATTGTTATTGGAGGTGCGAAACTGAACCAGTGAACAGCGATCGCAGCGGACGACTTCCCTAGAGTCAACCGGGGCAAGTGTCGTGGCCATTGAGATTGGGAGCGTGCCAGAGCGGGCAAGCCCTGAAATCTCTGCGAGATTTCAATATGAAGCGTAATCTGCGGGATCGACCCTGTGAATGTCAAGTAAAATCAATGCAGATTCTGGCCGACAAACAGAAAATACCTGGAGAACGATGACAGATCGCTACTCAGCGTGGGGTTTACTAACTGAGTTCACCCAATCGGAAAGTTTGCGCAAGCACGCGCTGGCGGTCGAAGCCTGCATGCGCGCCTACGCTGGCAAACTCGGCGGCGACGAAAACCTGTGGGGCGTGGTCGGCCTGCTGCACGACTTCGACTACGACCGCTGGCCCAGCCTCGAAGATCATCCCTATAAGGGCAACAAAATTCTCGAAGAGCGCGGTTACTCGGACGAGATCCGCAAGGCCATCATGTCGCATGCCGAGTACACCGGCGTGCCGCGCGAGACGGCGATGGAAAAAGCATTGTTCGCCTGCGATGAACTCGCCGGTTTCCTCACTGCCTGCGCCCTGGTCAAGCCGGGCAAGTCGCTCGCCGAGGTGGAAGCGAAGTCGGTGCGAAAGAAGATGAAAGACAAGGCCTTCGCCCGTAGCGTCAACCGCGATGACATTGTGAACGGCGCCGCTGACCTGGGCGTGGACCTCGAAGAGCACATCGCCTTTTGCATTGAAGCAATGAAAGCGATTGCCGGAGAGTTAGGCCTGGATGGCAGTGCGGCGAAGGCGTTGTAAGCAAGATGTTGCAAGACCGGCGTCCCGCGCCCGTCCAAAGGTAAAGATTACTGTGAGATCGAAATGATTAATTGATTCGCGCTATAGCGAACGCTTTATGGTCACTCACACCCCTCCTGTCCACAAAATCGTTTCGGCGTTGGCGGCGCGCAGGCAGTTTGGCCAGATCGTGCGTCGTGCTAGCGGCGGTCGGACTAGTTTTGTAGTCGACCGTCGCAGAGAGCCGCAGGTTGTGATCATGGGAATCAAGGATTTTGTGGCGGCGTAGCGCGCGACAAAAAATCTCCCCGCGATTCGGGCCGCCGCGCGCAAGACAGGTGAGAATCGGCCCCGTAAAACCGATCGTGCTACCGCAACGCTTCCGCCACCCGGCCGCTGGCAATCAACTGGCTGATCCGCGCAAAATCCTGATACATCACACGGTCTTTCTCCATCTTCGGAGACACCGAGCGGATCGCTGCCTGCGCCGCCTGGCAACGCCTGGAACTCTTGACGGGCGCCAGAAAATCCAGCGCCTGCGCCGCTGCCATCGCCTCAATCGCCAGGGTGTTGCGCGTGTTCTCGACAATCCGTTTCAGCTTCAGCGCCGCTGTCATGCCCATCGATACATAATCTTCCTTGTTTCCCGAGGTCGTGATCGAATCGACTGACGCGGGATGCGCCAGCACCTTGTTTTCGCTCACCAGCGCCGCCGCCGTCACCTGCGGCATCATGAATCCGGAGTTTAATCCCGCTCCCGAAGCCAGGAACGGCGGCAGGCCCTCATTGAGGGCAGGATTGACCAGCCGCTCCAGTCGCCGCTCCGAGATCCCGGCCAGCGCGCTCAGAGCGATCCCCAGAAAATCCAGGGCAAATGCCACCGGCTCGCCATGAAAGTTTCCTCCCGAAATCACGTCGCCTTCGCCATCGGCCGCCTTGGGATTTTTCACGAACACCAGCGGGTTATCCACCGCCGCGTTCAGTTCGGTTTCCATCACCTCGCGGCAATGCGAAAGCGTGTCGCGTACCGCGCCATGCACCTGCGGAATGCAGCGCAGCGAGTAGGCGTCCTGCACCCGTCCGCAGTCGCGATGTGACTCGCGGATTGCACTGCCTTCGAGCATCTTGCGCAGATTGGCGGCCGTCTTCAGTTGCCCCGGGTGGGGGCGCGCCTGGTGTATGCGCTCATCGAAGGCAACGTCGGTACCACGCAGGGCGTCGCAGGTCATGGCCCCGATGACGTCCGCGGAATCCAGGAGCGTCTCGGTCGCGAGCAGCGCCAGAATTCCCACTGCCAGCATCCCCTGCGTGCCGTTGATCAGAGAAATCGCCTCTTTGGCTTCGAGCGCCAGTGGTTTGACCTGTGCCGCACGCACCGCACTGGCTGTCGGAATGTGCCCGCCCTTCTCATCCAGGCATTCCCCTTCGCCAATCAGCGCGAGCGCCAGATGCGCCAGCGGCGCGAGATCGCCACTCGCGCCCACGCTGCCTTGCGAGGGGACCATGGGCGTTACGCCGCGGTTCAAGACTTCGCAGATCGTGTCGATGACAGTAGCGCGCACGCCCGAACAACCCTTGGCCAGGGAATTGGCGCGCAGCAGCATCATGGCGCGGGTCTCGGGGATCGAAAGCGGTTCGCCGACACCCACCGCATGCGAGCGCACCAGGTTCACCTGCAGCTCGCGAATCTGATCGCCGGCAATCTTCACCTCGCTCAGTTTGCCGACTCCGGTGGTGATCGCGTAAGCAACCTTATTATTGGCCACCAGGCTATCGACCACGGCTCGGGCGCGGTTCACTGCCTCGCGCGCGTCGGGCGCCAACAACACCGCACGCCGTCCCACCGCCACCTCGCGGACCGCTTCCAGGGTCAAGTCGTTTCCGTTGATGTGAAGAGCTTGCAAAGAAGAACCTTGTCCTTTCGACAGGAGTCACAGAGGAAGAACTAGAAAGGTCTGCCCTGTGCCCCTGTTTCTCTGTGGCTGAGATTCTATCTGCCCGCGGCGTCCCGGAAGATCGCCATGTATTTTTCCGGGATCGCCGTGATCTTCATCTCGCGATCAATCACGATATGCGTGGTCTCGCCCTCGGCCAACAGCGCTCCATCCCCCGCCCGCAGCAGTTCGTAGCCGAAATGCACCATAGATTCGCGCGCATTCTTCAGATGCGTGCGCACCAGCACCTCGTCATCGTATTTCGCCGGCGCCTTGTAGCGGCAGCGCGCGTCGACCACTGCGATGTGCAGCCCGTGCTCACGCTCCATGTCACGGTAGGTGACGCCCAGCTGGCGCATGAACTCCACCCGCCCCACCTCGAACCAGATAAAGTGATTCGAGTGGTAGACCACGCCCATCTGATCGGTCTCGGCGTAGCGTACCCGTACCCGCGTCTCGCTCACCAGCGGCCGGACGTCGCTCATTGCCCGCTCCAGCGCGGCTTGCGCTTTTCGAGAAACGACGAAACGCCCTCGCGGAAATCGGCGGTCGCGCGGGTGCGCGCGTTCACTTCCATCGCCGCGCGAAACTGCTCATCGAGGGACCGCGAGAGAAACCCGTTGATCAGCTGCTTCGTCATACGCAGCGAACTCGGGCTGTTCTCGGCAATCTGGGCCGCCAGTTCCCGCGCGCGCGTCATCAACCGATCCCCCGCAACAACCTCATTCACGAGTCCATAGCGGTTCGCCTCGGCGGCATCGAACAGCCGCCCAGTGAGCAGCAGATCGCGGGCGATCTTGTGCCCCACCTGCCAGACCAGAATCGAAGACACCAGCGCGGGAGCGAATCCAATGCGCACTTCCGTATAGCCGAACTTCGCTTCCGGCACGGCCAGCGTAAAATCGCACATGGTGGCAATCCCCATGCCACCGGCAATCGCCGCTCCGTTCACCGCCGCGATGGTGGGGAGAGGAAACTCGTAGATCCGGCGAAAAAGCTCGCCCATGCGCGCCGAGTCTTTCACGTTCTCGTCATGCGTCTTGCCCAGGAGCGACTTCAGTTCGTCCAGATCCATGCCTGCGCAAAACGTCTTGCCCGCGCCGGTGATGATGACGACCTGCACCCGGGAGCGCTCGATTTCATCGAGCGCCGCCAGCAGTTCGCCGACCAGCGCAAAGCTCACCGCATTCCGCTTGTCCGGGCGGTTGAGGGTGATGGTGGCGGTGGCGCCGTCGTACGCGAGTGTCAGTGTCTGACGATCCATTTCCATCCTGTCATCTTGAGCGTGGAGGAGCCGATTTTAATCCGCGGCTGTCGACGCCGTGTACTGCGCCCCGATCTCCGCCGTGATTCGCAGCAGCGTGTCCAGCGGCTTCAGCGCCGCCAGTTCTGCCCCGCGCCCTTTCAGCGCCTCGACCACCCTCTCCGTGGCAATGTTCCCCACCAGCGCATCCTGCGCAAACGGACACCCGCCCAGCCCTCCCAGCGCCGAATCAAAGCGCCGGCACCCGGCGTCGTAGGCCGCCAGAACTTTTTGAGCCGCCTGCTCCGGACGACTGTGCAGGTGCACCCCAATCTCGAGATAGTCGTACTTCGCCAACACCGCCGACACCAGTTCCCGCACCTGCTCTGGTCCCGCCATCCCCACGGTGTCGGCGAGGGAGATCATTTTCACGCCGTAAGACTCGAGCAGATCCACCGCGTCCACGACCTCATCCGGATTCCACGGATCCCCGTAGGGATTCCCGAAGGCCATCGAGATGTAAACCACCGTGTCCAGTCCCGCCTCGTCGCCCTTCTGCTTGATTTTTTCCAGTTCGTCGACAGCTTCTGCGAGCGTCTGCCGTTGGTTGTTCGTTAAAAACGTCGGCGACACCGAGTAGGGAAACCCCAGCGTGCGCACGGCATTGGTCTCAATCGCCCGCTGCGCGCCCTTTTCATTCACCACAATGCCGATGATCTCGACGTCATCCGGCGGATCGAGATCCTTCAAGACCTCTTCCGAGTCCGTCATCTGCGGTACGGCTTTCGGCGAAACAAACGACGCCGCATCAATGTGCTTGAATCCCGCGTTGATCAAGGCCTTCAGATACTCCACCTTGATGTCAGCCGGAATCTGCCCCTTCAACCCTTGCCAGGCATCGCGGGGACATTCGACGAGTTTGACGGAAGCACTTGGCATTTGCCACTTGGCTTTTGGTTCCTGGCTTTTTGCCCTCAGCTCTCAGCTGTCAGCCACCCTAAGGGTTGTCATCCCGGGCGAAGCGAAGGACGACCTGCTTATCTTCACGATCATGGGTTAGGTCTCGATCAAATGTAACTGACACCGCAGCCCCCGTAACAGGGACTCCGGCCGCAATCCACGGCGCGCACCAGTCCTGCGCCACTAGCTCAGGTTCAGAACCTAATCCAACAACAGCGAAAAACGAGCAAGAACGGCAGCGGTAAGAACTTTGTTCCGCCAGCCGACAGGTTGAATCCGTGGTTATCCGCACGAATTCGCGGCCGTGAAGTTAAACCCTACGTCTGCAGCACTCCCACCTTAAACTCCGGCACATCCGGATTCAGCGCCGCCGCTTCGAGTGCTTGCGTGATCGCGTCCCGCGTCTCGATCGGGTCCACAATCTTGTCGATCCACAACCGGGCCGCGCCGTACCGCGGGTCGGTCTGCTCGTCGTAGGTTCGCTTCACCGATTCATAGAGCTCTTTCTTTTCGTCGTCGCTGAGCTTCTGGCCGCCGCGCTCGAGTTGCTTTACTTTGATCTCTACCAGTGTGCCCGCCGCCGAGTCGCCGCTCATGACGGCGTAGCGCGCCGTCGGCCAGGCGAAGACGAATCGCGGATCGTACGCTTTGCCGCACATGGCGTAGTGTCCGGCGCCGAATGATCCCCCGACGATCACCGCAATTTTCGGCACCACGGAATTCGAGACCGCGTTTACCATCTTCGCTCCTGCTTTGATGATGCCCGACCACTCGGCGTCGCGTCCTACCATGAATCCATTTACGTCGTGAAAAAACACCAGCGGCACCAGGTTCTGATTGCAGTCCATGATGAAGCGCGCCGCCTTTTCCGCCGACTCAGTGTAGATCACCCCGCCGAACTCCATGCGCTTGTGGCCCTCGTGATCGGTCTGCTGCGCATGCAGCTTCTGGTTGGCAACAATGCCGGCAGCGAAGCCGCCGATGCGGGCGTATCCACACAGCAGGGTCTTGCCGTACTCCGGCTTGTACTCGTCGAAGCGGCTGCCGTCCACGATGCGCGCCAGAATTTCCTTCATGTCGTAGGGGCGCGCCGGAGACGAATCATAGATGCCGTAGATTTCTTCCGCCGCCAGCGCCGGCGCCTCCGGCTTCTTGCGGTCCCAGGGAGAAAGCCGCCGGTAGCCCCACTTCTCGACGATCGCGCGAATGCGCGCCAGGCAGGCCTCGTCGTTGGGCTCGCGAAAGTCCACCGTCCCGCTGATGGCTGCATGCATGGCCGCTCCGCCCAGTTCTTCGGCGGAGTATTTCTGCCCGATCGCGGCCTGCACCAGCGCCGGCCCGGCGAGAAACAAACCGCTGCCGTCGGTCATGAGCACGTGATCGCACATTACCGGCAAATACCCGCCGCCGGCCACGCACATGCCCATGATGGCCGCGATCTGCGAAATCCCCATGGCCGACATCACGGCATTGTTGCGGAACACACGCCCAAAATCGTCGGTGTCGGGAAACACGTCCTCCTGCAGGGGCAGGAACACGCCCGCCGAGTCGACCAGGTAAATGGTGGGGATGCGGTTCTCGATGGCGATGTTCTGCGCGCGAATCACTTTCTTCGCCGTCATGGGGAAGAACGCGCCCGCCTTTACCGTGGCGTCATTGGCAATAATCATGACCAGCCGGGTATGAATGCGTCCCAGCCCGGTGATCACGCCCGCCGAAGGCGCCCCGCCCCATTCCTCGTACATCCCGTAAGCGGCATAGATGCCGAGTTCAAAAAAACTGCCCGGGTCGACCAGCCGTTGAATGCGCTCGCGCGCCGTCAGCCGTCCCTTCGAGTGCTGGCTCTCGATGGCCTTTTGCCCACCGCCCTCGCGAATCGTCTCTTCTTCGTTGCGCACCTGCGACACCAGGTCGGCGAGAAACCGCATGTTGGCTTCAAAGCGGGCGGAGGTGGGATCCACCTTCGTGGGCAACGCGTTGAAGGTGGTGGGCACGGCGGTCTCGGTACGGTTAGCCATGACTCGTTTTCCGCAAACAAACAACGGTATATCAGCGAAGCGGAAAGGCGCAAACGCGGGTCCCACTACCGAGCTACAGAGCCAAACGATAACCCGAAACTCGGCATTCCCAACGGAGGCGCACGCCGCGAGAAGGAATCTGCAGTTTGCCTTCAGGTTTTTCTCTGTGCCTCTCTGTCTCGCTGGCGAATTCGCTCCAGAACAGCCGCCACGGGATCCTCCGCCACCGCGTCCACCAGCCCGATGCGCAGTGCCTGGGCAGCCTGCAGCTTCTCCGCCGCCAGAAACATTTCGAGCGCTTTCGCTTTGCCCACGACACGCGGCAGGCGCTGCGTGCCTCCCCAACCCGTGATCAGTCCCAGGGCTGCGCCACGATGTCCGAACACCGCATGCGGATGAGCGAACCGGTAATGACAGGCCAGCGCGAGGTCGAGCCCTCCGCCCATGCAGTATCCGTAAATCGCGGCATACACCGGAGCGGGAAAGCTGGCGACGCCGTTCATCAGCCGCTGTCCCATGCGCGAGAATTCGTATGCCTCCGGCCCGGTCAGCGCCGCAATCTCGTGCAAGTCCGCCCCGGCGGAAAAGAATCTCACATTGCCAGTAATGATGAGTGGTCGCGGGTCAAGACCCTGAATGGCCTTCGTGAGCGCCAGCACACACTGCCGCGTGAGCCGGTTGGTGCCGTCTTCGGAGCAAAGCCGCAGCACGGAAATGGATGCGATGCTTTCGTACCGGCAGAAAGCAGTCATTCAGCTCTCAGCCCTTAGCCATCGGTTCTTGGCCACACCACGGCCTCCCGGTCGGAGTTAAAAGCTAGGAGCTGAGAGCTCTCATGCGGCGGGAACGCCGCGCGGCTTCACGTTCTTGCGGATGAACTGCACGATGTCATCCATGGCCGTGCCCGGCTGGAAGATGGCCGCCACTCCGGCTTTCTTGAGCGCGTCGACGTCCTGGTCGGGGATGATGCCGCCCACCAGCACCAAAACGTCGTCCATCTTGTTCTGCTTAAGCAGGTCCATCACCCGCGGCACGATGGCGTTGTGCGCGCCGGAAAGAATCGACAGTCCGATGACGTGGACGTCTTCCTGCAACGCCGCGTTGACCACCATCTCCGGCGTCTGCCGCAAACCCGTATAGATCACTTCCATGCCCGCGTCGCGCAGGGCGCGGGCAATAACCTTGGCGCCACGATCGTGCCCGTCCAGCCCTGGTTTTGCCACCAAAACGCGAATTTTGGCTTCTTCCGCCATAAAGTAATTTAACCACAAAGGAAACCAAGGGTCACGAACGAAGAGGAACGAAGAGACGTACCAGGGCCCTGCCGTGCACCAGTGGTTACAAGCCACCTCAACGAGGGACGACGGGTCAAAGCGTTTTCATATCCATGCTGCGCCACAAATACCAGCAGGCCACGCTGCGGTACGGCTCCCAGGCTCTGGCGATCTTCTCCATCTGTGCCGGCTTCGGCAGCTTGCGCTTGCGGTAGAGTTTGCGGATCGCCATCTGGATCCCCAGGTCTCCGGTGGGCAGTACATTCGGACGCCGCAGCGAGAACATCAGGAACATCTGCGCCGTCCAGCGGCCAATGCCCTTGATCTGCGTCAGTTGGGCAATGACATCCTCGTCGCTCAACTCGGAGAAGCGCTCGAACTGCACCTCACCCAACCGCGTCTTCTCGGCCAAGTCGCGGAGATAGCTGAGCTTCTGCTTCGACAAACCGGCGCCCCGCAACTGTGCTTCCGAGAGCTTCAGAATCCCCTGCGGCGTCAGCGGCAGACCGGCGAGGTCGGTGACCCGCTTGAAGATCGTCGCCGCCGCTTTGCCATGTAGTTGCTGATAGACGATCGCCTCCGCCAGGCTGGCGAACGACGGTTCGTCGTAGTTCATGCGAAACGCGCCCACCCGTTCGATAATCGCGGCCAGTGCGGGGTCGGCATTTTTCAAATGAATCATGGCTTTGCGCATGGCGATGATTTATCACAAGAGCAAACCGATGGCGAATAAAAACCGAATAACAGGCGGCTGGTGTCTTCTTGTATGTCGTAGATACTTAGCGAAGCTGCCCACCAGAAAAACGCCCGGGCCCGACTTACTGCTTCTCCCCTTCGGCGTGGCAGAAGCTCCCGTCCACCTCGGTCGCCGTCCAGATCACGTTTTCCCAATGTCCGCCGAATCGTTTGAGATAGTCGAACTTGTGCAGCCGCACGAGAAACGTGTGCATGCCGTCGGGCGACGACCACCCACATTCGGCGCTCTGCCCGTCGTCGATCACCGGATTGCCGCAGCTATCGACCAGATGCGGGCTTGCCGGCAGCAATCCCCACTTCTTGTGCGCATCCTCGACAGCGTTACGGCTGGTCGTGCGCAGCTCCAGCCGCCACGGATCGTGTCCCATGGTGACTGACTGCTGCAAATCCTTCGCCGCCTGCCGGTCTTCCGGCCACAGCCACTGCCGCGACTCGCAAACCACCGGCTCCGTCAGCGGCCGCGGACCGAAATTCTCCACCGCGCGACAGCGCTGCCGCGTCACCACGGTCTTCGGATCGCTGCTCTTCTTGTCTGTCGGCGTCACCGTCTCCACCACGAATGAGGTCAGCAGATCCGGTGCGATCCAACTCCCCGTCCCGTTCATCGTTCCCTGGCCCGCGTCATCTCCCCAGTGCTTGCCGATCGTAGCGAACATCTGATTGGGATCGCCGGCCAGTGACGCAGGAGTCCACGTTTCCGTCGAGCACTGGAATTGTCCACCCACCGGCACCTGCGTGCGTTCCGACCGCACATCGGAAATCTGCTCAATCACCA
>DATFTE010000195.1:0-12972 GCA_035262225.1 Terriglobales bacterium | reverse complement strand
GCAACTTGACGCCACCGCTCGCACGCGCAACAATCAACATTTTACGAGGTGCTCATGCTGGCCTACCTGTTTATCGCGCTCGCTGTTGCCGTCCGCTTCCTGCCCCATCCCTGGATGTTCACTCCGGTCGCCGCCGCCCTGCTGTTCTTCGGCGCCCGCGGATCGCGCCGCCAGCTCTGGATACCTTTCGCCCTGCTGGCCGCTTCTGACGTGATCCTGACCAGGTTCGTTTACTCCTACGTCTTCTCCTGGGACCATCTCGTGACCTGGGCCTGGTATGCGGCGATCTTATGGCTGGGCACGTCTTTGCGCAACCGCGCTACCCCCCTGCGCGTGATTGGCGCGGCGCTGGCGAGCTCGATTTCATTTTTCCTGGTGAGCAACCTCGCGGTCTGGGCCTGCTGGGATATGTATCCCAAGACCTTTGCCGGGTTGATGACGTCCTATACCCTCGCCCTGCCGTTCTTCCGCCACTCGCTCGGGGGGGACCTGCTCTTTACCTGCGTGATGTTCGCGACGCCCTGGGCGCTGCATGCGTTGACGGAGGCGTTTCCCGGCGCCGATCCCAACGCAGCGGCTTAGGCCGGCCGTGGAATGAAAGAGACCAGCTGAATAAATCGGGAGCCGCACGCGGAGCTCGCGCCGCTTAAGCTGCTCATGGTACCTTTGCGCTCGGATCTCACGCCAGAATCGTCAGCAGACTGCACCCACCTTTTTCCGAGGTTATAGCGAAAGAAGTGCGGGATCCGGCGCGGCGGAGATCCTTGCACCTATGGTGCGCATCCGGTTGCGCGCAGAAGACGTTTTCCGCGGCCTGCTACGCTGTTCTTTCCGAACTGCGCGAGTCCTTGGCGGTCAGGCTTTTCCTCTTTGTCGGCCGCATCAACACCCAGGCGCCGAGGCCCACCGCGACGGCTACCAACACCCACTGCCAGTGCACCTTGAAAAGCGTGGCCATGATCTCGACAATGCGGGGACCGAACTTGATCGTCAGGATCGCCAGCAGCAGGAAGCGCAGGAACCGTCCCGCAAAAATTGCCGCCAGGAAATGCGGGAACTGCATCTTGGAAACCGATGCCGCCAGTACAAACAGCTTGAACGGTGTCGGCGGGGGCAGCATGGCTGGGAACATCAGCCCCCAGAAAGGATGCTTCTCAAACGCTCCGTGGATCTTCTCAAAGCGCTCCGGCGGAATGCGCTTGCGCAGCAGTTCCTCACCGCCAGCGTAGCCGATCAGGTAGATGACGATGCTGCCCAGAGCCGAGCCCGCGGATGCCATGAACACGTAAAGCAGGAAGCGCGCTTTGTCCTGGTAGACATAAGCCGCCACCACGGCGTCCACCGGCATCCCCAACAGGCTGCCGTCGAGCCCGGCAATGGCGAATACACCCCACATCCCCAGAGGCTGCAACAATGCCCACAGGAATGCCGTATAACGGGCAAGAAGATGTTTGATGGTGTTCAAAGCGTGATTCTAAGAGTTTACGCGAAAGCGGAGTTTTATGGGTGCCCTGAGGAGCCGCAGGCTGGTCCTGGGTTCCACCAACCCGCCATCGAACGGGGCGCGACCACGGTGTGGGGCCGCGGCCCGCGGCCTGAATCAGTTCAGACCACTTCGGCACGGTGATTCACGATCTCGACGGACATACCATCGAGGGGTGCGCGGGTCCACGTAGCCGGCGGCTAAGTGGCGGCTCCCGGCTTGGATTCGGCTTCTGTCCCGAAGGAGCCGCAGCGGCTCTCGATGAATTCGCGAAACTTGGCCCGCTCCTCCGGAGTCATCTGCTTCCAGCGCCCCATCATTCGCCTTCCCCCGCGCGGCCCGCGGTATCCCCGCCATCCGCCGAACAGCACCCAACTCAGGGCCAGCAGTCCAACGGACTGCCAGAACGTGATTGGCGGCAGGTGGAACAGGGCGGGCATCAGCCAGTTCCACAGGTAGTGCACCGCCTGGCCAAACACAGCCAGCGCGATGGTGAATGCCAACAGCCCTCCGATGATCATCCTCATCACCCAACGCATTCTCATATGCTTATCCTTCCCAATATTCCTGGTAGATCCGCCGCAGCCGCTCCCGCAGATGCAGCACTGCGTAATGCTTGCGCGACAGCAGCGTGTTCACACTCACGCCGCTCGCCTCTGCCAGCTCTTTGAAACTGCGGCCCTCGATTTCGTGGGCGATGAAGACCTCCCGCTGTTCGCGGGGAAGTTCATCCAGTGCGTCCTCCAGCTCCTCGAGCAGCAAAGTACGGGCGTAATTGGCCTCAGGGCTGGGATCGGGAGCGGGCAGCAGGTCTTCGAGCCGCAAAACCTCCCCTTCGTCGTTCTCCGGAGCGGGCTGGTCCTCGAACCTCCCGGGTTTCCGTCTGCGGAATAAGTCCGTAATCCGGTTCCGTGCCACGCGAAACAGCCAGGCGCTGACCTGCTGGATCGGAACCATCAGCTGGTAGGCTTCCACCAGCTCGCAGAACACATCCTGGAGAACGTCCTCCACGTCCGCGGGATCAGGAACCCGCCGCCGGATGAAGTTCCGCAAGCGCGCCTGCTCGTGCCCTATGGTGTCAGTAATTCGCTGATCCAGTTCGGCACTCATTGCGTGAGTTCTCAACGCCCCTACCTCTACTCCTGTAGACGATTGACCAGCCCGAATATTTTAGGGAAATTGTCAGCGGAGACGGATGGGCCCAACTCTAACCGTGCGCGGTGTGGCCACTCAGCAACTGCAACGCGTGGGGAAGCAGGTCCACCACGGCTTCGAGCGATTCCACGGCTCCATTAGGACTGCCCGGAACATTGAGAACAATGGACGTTCCCTTCACGCCGCAAACGCTGCGGCTCAGCGCCGCAAATGGGGTTGTCCTCGAGCCCACCAGGCGCATTCTTTCCGCGACCCCGTCGAGCAAACGGTCGCATACCGCGCGCGTCGCTTCCGGAGTCACGTCTCGTTCCGCGATGCCCGTTCCCCCGGTCGTCACCACCAGCCGTGCCTGTGCCGCAAGCCTCACGATTGCTTCGCGAATCGAAGCCTGTTCATCGGCCACGATCTCGCGGGCCACCACCTGAAATTCATTGCGCAGCAAGGCCTCGGCTACGGCAGGTCCGG
This sequence comes from Terriglobales bacterium, assembly GCA_035262225.1. GTDB lineage: Bacteria > Acidobacteriota > Terriglobia > Terriglobales > Acidobacteriaceae > DATFTE01. The sequence continues at coordinate 9,869 of DATFTE010000195.1, read as the reverse complement.
AAAGGTCGGCACGCTCGCCCCTGGCGGAAGAGTCGCTTATGGTGAGCACCGCGGCAGTAAATGCCTCAGGTGTCGAGGAGGACATCTTCTTCCTCCGCCCCGCCGCCGCGAGCGGATTCGTCCAGCAGACGCAGGCCTTCCATCAGCAAGCCCTGCGTATTCAATTGCGTGGTTTGCCTGGTGGTCTTGCCTTCAAAATCCATTTGGAAGTTGCCGCTGGTCCAGCGCAGCACCTTGAAAACCGCCGGATCCCCGATCAGTTCGCCATATTCCGCGTGGGTCACCTGGCCATCGACAAAGTACATCTCGCACTTCTCGCTGTCGTTGGTGAAGGTGAGGGCGCAGCTCTTGCGTCCCATCTCGAGCGACTGCACCAGGTCAATCACGTTCATCTGCGCCAGGTTACCGCGCACCAGCCCGTCGGAGGCCACGGACTTCGCCATTTTTTCGAGAGCAATCTTGTCGATCACGCGCTTGATGCGCTGCGTGGCTTCTTTCAGAAAAAACGGCTTCTCCACGAAGTCGTCGACGGGATCTCCGCTGCTCAACTTCTCCGTGATATCGGCTTTGGTGGCGAGCAGAATGACGGCCAGCGCCGCCGTGGGGGGACGGCTCTTCAATTTTTCCATCAACTGGCGTCCATCCATTCCCGGCATACGGTAGTCGCTCACCAGCAGGTCCGGAGGGTCGTCAATCGCCTTCAGCAGGGCATCGGCGGAATCGGTCGCCGTGGTCACTGATGCCAGCGGCGTCAATGCTCCCCGCAACATCCCCAGCACCATGGGGTTGTCATCCACCAGAAGCACTTTGACGTTGTTCGGCATGCCCTGCCCTACGTTTTCTTCTTTCCCGAGCGGACATAATCTCCGCTCTTTCCCCCGGACTTTCGTTCCAGCACGACCTGGCGGATCTCGATTCCCTTGTCCAGGGCCTTACACATATCGTACACGGTCAGCGCCGCGACGCTCGCTGCCACCAGCGCCTCCATTTCGACGCCGGTCACCGCCGTGGTGCTGACTTTTGAGGCAATGGCGACGCCATTCTCGCATACGCGCATGCGCACATCAACGTGCGCCAGGGGCAGCGGATGGCACATCGGAATCAATTCCGCAGTACGCTTGGCCGCCATGATTCCCGCTACCCGCGCCACTTCCAGCGGATCGCCCTTGGGATTGTGGGGCAGCTCCTCCAACACCTCCGGCCGGATAGAGACGAACGCGCTGGCCTCGGCTTCGCGCCGGCTCGCGGATTTGGCGGAAACATCCACCATCCGGGCGCGGCCGTCAGCATCGTAGTGGGAGAGCTTCCTGGGCATGGCCCTTCTCCATACTAAATGTTTCGCGGTTCGAGACTGCAAAGTTTCACGATGCCCGCGTTACCGGCCCAACCTGGCGGCCTGAGCTTCGAGTGCCTCTCGCCGCATAGCCGCCGGCATCATGTCCCTGGTCTTTCCCAGAAAAGCAATAAAGTACTCGTCCGCCATCTGGAACTGCGAGCCGCGGCGGTAGAAAAGCGAACGCGTCGCTGATCATAGCCATGCCCTCGACCGCATTCTGCCGGCTTACCTCTTCAATCACCGGGGTCATCGCGCCGTAGGGATACTGGCCCGTCTCCCCGGGGTGATCCGCCGCTCGCCGCAGCTTCCCCAGGCCGGCGATGCCCGTGGCCTCCCAGTAACGCTTGAAGATCCTTCGCGCTGCAACCCCGCGGATGTCCTCCACGCCGTAGTCGGTCGCGGCCGGTGCGTCGCACTGTTCCAGCATCTCGAGCGCCCGCTGGCGCATCGATCCACGACATCGCCATTGCCGCATTCTTCTGGGTCGCCAGCCGGTTATATCCCGTGATCTGTCCGGCTGACCGGAACTGTTCTTCCGCCCAGGGGCGCACCAGTGGCGCATGCCACTTCGCCGACGGCATCGTCAGCTCGGCCAATAGCCACACCCGGTCCTCCACGGCACTTCCTTGCCCAGAAGGTAAGCCTCTTCGAGCAAGTGCTCCGAGGAGACGGCAGGTTGCTTCGCCGTGTGCCGGGTTATCGAAGCAGCCTGGTGTGCGCTGGCCTGGAGGGTAACAATGGCGCATCCATCGCCCATCCGACTTTAGGCGCAATCATCGGCGGCCTCCAGGAAGGAACCATCGAGATTTTACGCCCTGGGCAACAAGGAAGACGGAAACCTTGCGGGCTTTCGCTTCGCCCTTCTTTGCGACTCTTCATGGCGATCTTTTCGGACAGCGCTACACCGGCCAGTCTCATCTCGCGCGTGAAAGCCACGACTTCAGCGAGTGCGACAGCTTACTTCCGCATCACCGCCACCCACTCCCCCGCCGCAATCCGCTCGCGGTCCGGGGGAATAACGATGTAACAGTTCGCCCGCGCCGCCGCCGCCACGTCGCCCGAACCCTGCCAGCGTGCCAACTCCACTTCTGCCTGTTCGAACTCACCCGAGAGCATGCCCGGCAGAAAGCGCTTCAATCCCGTCTTGGTCCGGACCTCGGTTTTCAGGCGCGCATGCAGGAAGATCAGCTTCTGCCGAGTCCTGCCCGCCAGCGCCTCCAGCATGGGCCGTGCGAACAGTTCGAACGTCACCATGGTCGACACCGGGTTTCCTGGCAGCCCGAAGAAATACCGCCCGCCGTCGGCGCCCGGAATGCGCCCGAACACCAGCGGCTTGCCCGGCTGGATCTTAACTCCGGTAAAAAAAAATTCCGCGCGGAACTCGGCCAGCACCTGCTCCACCAGGTCATATTTGCCCATCGACACGCCGCCGGTCAGCAACAACAGGTCCGACTCCAGCCCATCGGCAATCAACTCCCGCAAGTGCAGCGACTCGTCGCGCGCGATGGGCAGCAGCACCGGCTCTCCTCCCGCCGCCTTGATCTGCGCCGCCAGCGAGTAGCTGTTCGAATTGCGAATCTGGTTCGGCCCCGGGAAATCCTCCAACTCCACAAGCTCATCGCCCGTCGACAGCACTGCCACCCGCGGAGGCGAATACACCAGCAGGTGTGCGCGGCCCACCGACGCCGCCATGGCAATCGCCGCGTGATCCAACCGCACCCCCGGTTCCAGAAGCCGCTCGCCCCGCTTCGCCTCTGAACCTGCCGGCACCACGTTGTCGCCGGAGGCGACTGGCCTGGCGATCAAAACCGAGTCTCCCTCACGCGACGTGTACTCGACCATCACCACCCCGTCCGCTCCGTCCGGGACCGGCGCCCCCGTCATGATCGATGCCGCCTGCCCCGCGCCTACCCGGATGGCGGACTCTGCCAGCGAGGCTCCCGCCTTGATCTCGCCTACAACTTCGAGCTTGGCCGGAAGCTGCCCCAGATCCGCCACGCGCAGCGCATACCCGTCCCGCGTCGCCCGCCGGAATGGAGGAAAGTTGCGGTCCGCCACCACCGGCTCGGCCAGCACCTGTCCGGCCGCATCCAGCAGTTCCACCAGATCCTTCCCTCGCGGGCGCACTCCCGCCGCATGCGCCTCCACCAGATGACGCGCCTCTTCGAAGGTGAGAATCGGAGCCGGTTCTGCTCGTGCCGCCATGCCGCCGATCATACGACAAATTGCCGCTCCCTCGATCCGTGCCTGCGCCAAGCCGCAATTTCCCCGATCCCTCAAGACGCAACTCGGCCGCGTCTCAGACAGCACCCCAAAGTCGGGTCCGGCCGCCGGCGTCACCCCGAGGCAAAGCGCGCGATCCCGTGTGGAACATCGAAACCGCTGCCCCTTTCAGGACAGCTTCAGGTGCGCGAAGGTCCGGCCGCGGCAAGACGCAGCCAGAATGATGCGGGCAATTCCCTTTTCAATTGGAAATTGAAAATCGCAAGGACGATCTACTGCTCCAGCAGCTCTTTCGGCTCGGTGGCATACCCCAACGCTGTCGCAGGGTCCACTACGCCCGCGGCGATCAGCTTTCGAATTTCCCCGTCGAAGTGCTGCATTCCCTCGGCTGCGCCCTCTTTCATGAGCTGCAACAGGCTGGCTCCGACCAGGTTGGCGCGTTCCATGCAGTGATGCGCCCGCGCATTCACCTTGAGAATTTCAAACGCCGCCACGCGTCCGCTGCCGTCGCTCCGCGGCAGCAGCCTCTGGGCTACGACATAGCGCAATGTCTTTGCCAGCCGGCTGCGCATGGACGCCTGCTCGTCTGGCCGAAATGAGCTCACCATCTTCTCCACCGTCTTGGCCGCGTCCACCGTGTTCAGGCTGGAGAGCACCAGGTGTCCGGTTTCCGCCGCCTCCATCACCATCTCCGTGGTCTCGCGATCCCGCATCTCCCCCACCAGGATGACCCGGGGCGCCTGGCGCAGCGCCGCCCGCAAGGCCAGGCTGAAGTTCGGAGTGTCGCTGTGCAGCTCGCGCTGGTGCACGGTCGCGTGCTTGTGGTTGTGCAGAAACTCGATGGGATCCTCGATGGTGATAATGTGGCAGGTCTGCTGCCGGTTGATCTCATCGAGTAAGGCCGCCAGGGTCGACGACTTTCCCGATCCCCGCGGCCCCGTGACCAGCACAATGCCGTCGCGCAGGTCCGCGATCTCGCGCAACTTCTCCGGCATCCCCAGCGCCGCGGACGTCGGAATTACCGTGGGAATCACCCGCATGACGATCGCGCAACTTCCCCGCTGAATGAACACATTCACCCGGAACCGCGCCAGCCCCGGCAATCCGTACGAAATGTCGCACGATCCCTGTTCGCGCAGCAGGGTGATCGCCTGCTCATTGCTTCCGATCAGATCAGCCGCCAGACGACGCGTGTCGTCGGCGCTCATCGTCGCCAGACCGGGAATCTTTACCGCCAGCAGCTGCCCCAAAACCTCGATCTGCGGAGCCCGCCCCGGCGAAAAGATCAGGTCGCTCACCTGGTCGCTGGCCCGCAACATGGCCGCCAGCAGCACTTCGGTCGGCACGGTTCCCGAGCCGGCAGGATAGCTGTCGAGTTCCACTGTAATCGGTGCGTTGCCAGGCGCCGCCACCATACGCTCCTTCCAGCTTGGTCAGGCGACGGGAAGGGAAGGGGGGAGATTCCACCACCGTTTGTGCCCAAATTCTAATCTAGCGAATTCCGCCGTCGCCTCCAAGCCAGAACGACATGGTCATGAACCTTCGTAACCCACTGACTGTAAAGGGGATCGAAGATCATCGCCAAAACGAAAAGGGCGGCCGAAGCCGCCCTAAGGGAATCCCGCAACCAGCCTTATGGCTTCTTCGCAGGGGCCTTTTTCTGCTTGCCGTAGGTGGTTTCCACCGTGGCTCCGATGCTGGCCAGCATGGCCTTCGCCTCTTCGGCGTGCGGCCCGGTGGGCTGCAGTTCGAGGTACTTCTGGAAGGCTTCGGCAGTTCCGTCGGGAGCCACCATCTTGTCGCCCTTCAGCGTCGCAGCGCCGATCAGGTTCGTGCCCTTCCAGTAATACGCATCCGCCCGGCTGGGATCGGCGGCAATGGCCTTGTCGAAGGCGTCCACCGCGTTCTGCCGCAGCGTGGGATCGTTGCTCTTGTTCTGATTGGTCAGCACCGCGCCCAGGTTGAAGTAATACATCCCGGCCGCGGAGGGGTCGAGGGTCGCAGCCTGGCTGTAGGACTTCACCGCCTCGTCTGCCTTCCCCGCCTTGGCTTGCGCATCGCCCAGGTTGTTGTAGTAGCCGGCGAGTTTCTCGTTCATCCTGGGGTCTTTCTCCCCCGCCTGCGCCGCCGCCTGCTTTTCCGTGATCGCCTTCTGATAGTTCTCGATCGCGCTGGCCAGCCGCTTATCCCGCTCCGCGCTGTCGGTCTGCTTGGTCGACGAGCCGCGGTAGGCATCAGCCAGAGTTGCCCAGAGGATGTCGCGATGAGGATCCAAATTCGTCGCCTCGGTCATCTCCTGGATCGCGCCGTCGTAATTACCGGCCTTGATGTCATCCCGCGAGGTGGCCAGCCTCTCGTTCAACTGCTTGATGGTCATGTTCTCCTTGTTGACCTTCTCGGTGGCTTCCTCGCGCTTCTTCATCTCCTCGGTGCTCATCCCCTGGCCAGCCGCCTGCTTTTGCAGTTCCGCCTTCAGGTCGAAATCCAGGGTATTTTCGTCGACGTTCACGGGGAAATTGTTCACGTGAAACAGCTCTTTTTCGCCTTGCAGCAGCCGCACATTGTACTTCCCCGGATTGATGCCCAGCGAGAAGTACTCGCCCTTGTTGTTGGTCTTCAGCGTATATTTCCGCCCTGTCTCCGGGCTCGACCACTCCACCGTGGCGCCGACCATCGGTTTGCCCTCGGTATCTTTAACGACACCCTTTACCGACCCGGTCGCCTGGGCCAGAACGGCAGGGGCGCACATTCCCACCACGACGGCGACAAGCAGGATGTACAAGCAACGTTGTTTCATGGTGATTCGCCTCCCGGCAGAAAAACTTATAAATTTTCAATTGCCAATTGCAGATCGGTGAAATCAGACACTTCTGGCCCTTTCGGCGTACGAAATGGGGTCTTGCTCTCCCGCTTCCCGAAACGCCCGCAGTCGCAGCACGCAGCTGTCGCACGCCCCGCAGGCCCGGTCTTCGTGGCTGTAACAGGACCACGTTAAATCGAAGGGCGCGCCCAGTTCAAGGCCGAGGGTCACAATCTGCGACTTGCGCAACGCAATCAGCGGCGTCACGATCTCAATCTTCCCTTCCCTGGTCCCGGTCTTCACCACGCGGTTAAAAGCCTCGTAATACGCCGGACGGCAATCCGGATACCCCGAGCTATCCGGCTCGACCGCCCCGATATAAACCTTTTCCGCCCCCAGCACCTCGGCCCAGCTCACCGCCACGGCCAGGAAATGCGCATTGCGGAACGGTACATAGGTCACGGGAATGTCATGTCCCAGGACCGCCGACTCCGGCACCGCAATCCTGGGATCGGTCAGCGCCGATCCGCCAATCGCCGGCAGCGCCTCGTTGCGCACCACCATCCGGTCGCGGATCCCCAGCCGCTCACAGACCGCGAGAAACGCTCGCCGCTCGCGTTCCTCCGTCCGCTGACCATAGCTGACGTGCAGCGCCGCCACCTCAAAATCTCTCGCCGCCAGCGCCGCGCACACACACGAATCCATCCCGCCACTGAGCAGCACCACCGCCCGGGATTTCGAAGAAATGGCCAATTTTCAATTTCCGATCGCCACTTCACCCGGGGTTTCCACCAGCAATTGGCCACTGAAAACCGGCGATGCCAATCGTCCTGCGTCCATTCTTGTGCCTCCCCTACACTCCCTTCATCGCCGGATCCCAGATGAACTTATGCATCTGCAATCCCAGCCGCGCGGGAACCCGGTCCGCCAGCATCCATTCCGCCAGTTCCTGCGGATCCAGCAGGCAATGCGAAGCACTGCGCGCCCCGGAAGCATCCTTGCGGAAGGCCGGCGAAAACAAGATCGCGTTTACCCGCCCCGCCAGACGATGCTCGGTCACGAAATCGCGGGCAAACTCGTAATCGGTCCGGTCGCTGAGCACGAACTTCACTTCGTCGTGAGGCTCCAGAGCCTCCAGGTTCTCGGTGTGAAAGGTATTGGGCTCCCCGGAATTGGGACACTTTACGTCCACAATCTTCACCACTCCTCTCGGCACCCGTTCGAGCGGACGCTCGCCGCTGGTCTCGAGCAGCACCCGATAGCCCTCCTGGAGCAGCCGCTGCATCAAGGGCACCACTTCCCGCTCCTGCAGCATGGGCTCGCCTCCGGTAATCTCGACCAGGCCGCCTTGCGGACTCAGCTGCTCGACTTCCTCCAGTACTTCTTCCATCGCCATACGATGTCCACCGCTGAATGTGTATTCGCTGTCGCACCAAGAACAGCGCAGATTGCATCCCGTCAGCCGCACGAAAACGCACGCCATGCCGGCGTAGGTGGACTCTCCCTGAATCGACTTGAAAATCTCGGTAATCTGCATGTAAAGGTGTCCACCTTTCGCGAATTTCGAAAGTTGGGAATCGGCGGCCTTTACGTCTCGGAATAGCTCGCCGTCGTCGAATCCGTCTCGTAGATGGTCACGTTTTTCACCCGCACCCGGCCGCCGGTAACTCGCTCCAGTTTGGTGTTGCTCTCCTCGTAGAAGTACTTGGCCAGGTTCTCGGCTGAGGGATTCAACACCGTGAACGGCTCCAGGTCGTTGATCATCTGGTGATCAAGCCGCTCGATAACCACTTTCATGACTTCGCGCAGGTCCTTGAAGTCGAGCAGGAGCCCGGCCTTATCGAGCTCGCGGCCGGCCAGCGTGACTCGCACCTTGTAGTTGTGCCCGTGCGGATTCTCGCACTTGCCCTTGTAATTGCGCAGGTAATGCCCCGCGGCAAACGTATCTTCGACGGTGACTTCAAACATGCATCCCTATTTTACAGCAGGCCCAGAGGTCCCCGTCTGCGCCTCCCCCCGCCTCCGCCGCCACGACTCACGCGGGAAGCGACGCCCTCGTGCCGCCCGGACAGCGCGACGGCGGTCGATTTTCCCAGGGGGGCGCCGGAACGCCTGCCCCCCATCAGAGGCGAAGTGGAGCAAGCATAAAATCCACGGCGTAAGCCGCGGGTTGACAGGAACCGGGGAGAGGCCCCGAAAGGGGCGAAGGAACGGTGGCCGCGGAAGGGACGGGCGTCCCCGCCCGCCCCTCCACAAATCGAAAGGCTACTGGGGGTTGCAAACGTAATTCACTGCGGTCAACACGTTGTTCACCGCATCCAGCGTCAAATCGTAGCACCCGCCCAGCGAATTATTGAGGAAGTAGTGATTGACGCTCGACTGCCCCTGGTTGCCGATCAGGTTGAAATTCTGATCGAACAGCAGCGTGTCGGTCGGGCCGACGGCGTTGTTCCGCTCGCTGGTGAAGGTCACCTTGCCATTCACCGTATCGGTGGTCTGAGAGTGATACTCCTGGTGGATCGAGGTGGTCTGCGCGATGTTGTTGCCCGACGGCGCCAGCGAAATGTCCACCGTCAGCGGATAGCGCGCAACCAGCGACGTCACCCGCTTCCCCGTGCTGTCCTCGATCGTCGTCGTCGAGTAAATCTGCGTATTCTGGGTGATGTCCTGCACATAGTTCGCGCTGGTGATGTTGAAATTCTGCAGGTTCGCAAACACGATGTTCTGCGACACCGTGGTCGTCACCTTGCCCGCCGATCCCTCGACGTACCCGGTGATGGCGAAATCGCGCCCCGAAGTCACCGACACCGTCCCGGTGATGTTTCCGTTCGAGGTATTCAGGTTCTCGACCACGTTGGGGTTCGGCGCCGCCTTCAGCCCGTTGTGGGTGACCCCACCGCTGACCTGCGTGGCATTCTGATCGAGCAGCAACAGCAATGCCGCCGTGGCCGAAAAATAGTTGTCCACGTTGTAGATGCTCAAGGAAACCGTATGCGGCTGCCCGTTGCTGAGCAGCCCGGCAAAGGGCGTCAGGTCTACCCGGTAGGGGATGAAGTTCAGGGTCTCGACGCCCGGCAGCGGGAACCACAAAAACGGGTCGATGCCGCCCGTGTAAATCCAGGGGAACACCGGAGCCACGCCCGCAGGCTGACCGTCGATGGTAATCTCGGTCTCGCGAAACGCGGTCGACGGACAACTCTGTAACTCGCCCGCCACATCGTCCGGCACGCAGGTGTACCAGAATTCATCCGCGTTCTGGCTTTGCGCGTAGACGTCGAGAAAAGCCCGTTCGATATTCAACGGCAGACTGAGCGTGGCCGACAAGGTGTCCGTCGGAGAAGCCAGCGTCACCGTGCCCGCTGTCGCCGACAGTGGCAGCACCGCGTCAAATGGCCGTGGATTCTGTACCCCGCCCTGTTCCAGCGGATAAAATTCCACGTCGGCGCTGCCGTAAATGATCCCCGTGTACATCGAGTTCACCAGGTTGCCGATGTCCACCTGCCCCGCCTG
>DATFTE010000194.1:0-5255 GCA_035262225.1 Terriglobales bacterium | reverse complement strand
TCGGATGCTCTTTTCGCGTGCCCCGAGAGAAGGGAGCCGCTTGTCGTTTGGGGGCCCGCTGGGCTTCTTCCCACTGGCGTCTCAGCCGGTCATTTTCTTCTCTTAGGACCCTTGCGCCAATAACCTGTGACAATTATATTTTCACGCAACTACTGATTTCTGGGAGAAATGCAATAATTCCATTCTCCATGGAAATTTGCCGGAGTGAGGTTCAAGCGTGCCATTTCTTCATCGGATACCTTGATTCCTTTCGGATAAGAGTTGACATTGAGATCGGCTTGGATAGTCAACCCCTTGCTGGTTTGGGTGTTGGCAATCAGATTGACGATCACCTCGAGGGTTTCCAAGGGCCGACCCCGCCAATTGGCGGTAATGTGGCAAAACATACGATGCTCGATTTTGTTCCATTTGCTGGTCCCTGGAGGAAAATGACACACGCTGATGCGCAGTCTGGTCTCATCCGCCAACTTTTGCAGTTGACACTTCCACAGTCTCGCCCGGTAGCTATTGCTGCCTCCGGCGTCGGCGGTAATCAGTAATTCCTGGGCTTGGGGGTATGCCGGTTGGCCCATGCGCTTCCACCAGTGGCGAAGGGAATCGACCGCAAATTCTGCGGTGTCGTGATCGATGCCCACGCTCACCCAGCCATGATTCCTTCCGATGTCATAGATCCCATGCGGAGTCACTTTGCCCTTTTGCTTATCTTCGAAATCGTGGGTACGCACTGGCTCCGGCTCTCCTTTGCGGTGCCACTCCCGCCCCCCGTTCTTGAAATCCCCCACCAGTTCCTTTTTCTTGCTGTCCACGGAAATCACCGGCTGATGCCGCTGCTGAAACGCCTGGCACTGACGATTGAGGTATTGGAACTGTGCGTCCCGGTCCGGATGCGAGATGCCTTCGCGGGTCTTTTGCAAAGCTTGCAGGCTGTAGTCCCACTCCTCTTGCCATAACTTTCTCACGGTGGTGGCGCCGATCGTATACCCTTGTTGGCTCAGCTCGCCCACGATGTGGCTCAAGCTTTTCGAGGTCCACTTCAGCGGAGCCATGGGATCCCCCCGCGTCGCCGGATCCACAATCCGCTCGATCGTCGCGAGCAACTGCGGATGTTTCTCCACCACGGATTTCCGTCCCCCTCCCGGGCGACGCTGTCGCCTGCCCACCACGTCGCTGTCCGCACGGCTGGGTCCTGCTTGCAGTTCTCGCTTGCCTTGCAAGATGGTCATGCTACTCATCTGCAGCGCCTCGGCCAGCGCCCGTACCCCTCCCGCGCCAAACGAGAGCGCCTCGTTTGCCGCCCACAGCCTTCGGTCTCGCTCCCCCAGATGAGGTTTCAGCCGCTCATACTTTTCTCGGAGCCCCTGTTTCCGTTCCTCACGCACTCTCCAGTACAGTCGCTGCTTCTCTTGCTTGGCGCCCCGCCAGTCGTCCTCCGGCATGCTAGGATCCGCCTTTCTATCGGACTCTCCCAGCATGCTTTATCACAAGAGCGAGAATTTGTCCACCAGAACTTGTCGTGTCCCAGGTTATTTGCGCGAGACTCCTTACGGCGGTTGCTGGAAGGAAGCCGTGCAGAAGCCTTGTAGTTCTTTGTGACGGCCCTCACAAACCGCAGACGTAAACAGCTGCCCTACTGGTCTCTCTTTGGAAGAGGAATCGGAATTTTTCGGAGGGGGATTTGGCTCAGAGTCACGACATTTAGAAAGGAGCCACGAACCGACCATCGCTGAGAGATTGGGAGTGGCGTTGGCCCCGACTCGGAGCCGAAGTGTTTGATCATGAAGTTGTGACGTATTTGTTTACCGCATGAGATCGCTGCGTAGGCGTTGGCGGACATCACGCACCAACGGATAAACGTAGATGTTCTTGACGGCTTGATCCTGAGCTTTATTCTCGCGGTCCATTCGCCCACGCCCGGAGGTGTGTCCTACATGGATCCAGTTGGCCGCCCGGTAACAGGTACCGCGAAAACGGGCTGCGTCCACCAGGGTTTCCAGCAGCAGGGGACGCAAGGCGTAGTGCTTCTCCCAGTCGTCGGGCAATTGCCGGGCACTCAGCGCCAGGATCTTGCTGGCCAGCCCCTTCACCCGCACCCAAGGCAGAATCAGAAATCGGCCTTGGTTGACGATCGCTTGCAGATTGCGCCGCCGCTCGTTGTCGCTCCAACCGATCCAGGCGTCCCGTGCCTGCATCCTCCAGGCGGGCGAGGTCCAGAGCAGGCACGCCAGTTCGCGGCCGTCATGCCGCACCCAATAGCGCAGGTTGGCGCCGAACGGCACCGGGCATCCGAGATAGTGATAACGTTGCAGGGACTTGCGCCAGCGGCGGCTTTCGGCCTCGCTTTCCACCAGGACCAGTTCCAGCGGCTCGCACTCGCAGGCGGCGCATTCCAGCGGCGCGGGTTCAGAACCGGCTCCAGAGACGTTGGGCTGACGCGGCCCCCGGCCACCCAAGGGGCGCAGTTTGGGAAGCATCAGGAATCCCTCACCAGCCAACTGCTCGAGCAGTTGCCGGCACTCGTGATTCTTCAGCTTGCCGTTAGGCCGCTTCCAGTCCAGCAGCTCACACAGGGTGCGCGCGATCTCCGTCACCCCAAGGCCCGAACACTCCCCGGCGACTTGGCGCATCAACACCAGTTCGTCGCCCCGAAACGTGCGTCCGCAAAAGGTAACCGATTCGCGCATGGAAGAAGAGGAGAGCACGGCTCAATGAGGGCCGGGCACCAGATCCAGAGTCACCGCTTGCGGGGAGCGCAACAACCCCACCAGGCGCACGAATGCATCCTTGCCCTGCTGCCAGCAGGTGCGCAGCACGCTGACCAGGACTTGCTGTGTCCGTGCGCCTTCCCACGTCCGACTGCCGCCCCACACCTTGCGAGCGATCACCATCCCTCGGATCGCCCGCTCGGCCGCATGGTTGGTGGCTGCCAGGCCGGGACAATACAGAAAGGTGAACAGCCACGGCCGCTCGTGCTGGAGATGGCGCCTCAGCCGCCGGTTGGCCGGATTCCGGCAGCGCCTCTCCAGCCGCCGGTCCAATTCGGCCTCCAGCCGGCCGGTGGCGACCCGCAACCCGTGCTTGGAGACTTGGCCTTGCTCGTAACGATCCCGCAAGGCGAGGCTCACCTGCAGCAGATGCTGCACCGCCCGGGGAAAGGCGGACGCCGCCGGAGAAAGGATCTGCGCCATCTCCCGGCAGCGGGTCAACAGATGATTCAGACAACTTTGATGGAAGGCGAGGTGGAACCGGTAGTAGGGCACCCAGCCATCGTGAACCAGAAACCCATCGTAGCCGACGCCGAGAAGCACCTGCGACTGCTCATAACCTCGCCCGGGCAGAATGGCATACACCGTCACCCGAGTGCTGGCTGCCACGTGCAGCCACCGCAGCCGCCCGCCCACTTTCCAGCCGGTCTCGTCGACCGTGTTCACCAGCGCCCGTCGCGCCACTTCGATCAGGCCCGTGTAAGTCGGCTCGGCCCGTCGCGCCATCCGCGCCAGTGCGCGGTACAGACCCCCGCGACTGACTTGCAACCCGAAGCCATGGACCAGCACCTGCTGCGTGTGCCCCAGCGACAGCCCCATCTGCTTGTTCAGGATGGCGGCAAGCGCGAGCGCCTCCGGCCCCAATTGCACGGCGCCCACGCCCACCGCATCGGAGGTCTGCAGCGGGTGACGCCCTTGCACCCGACGATGGCACTTCTGGCAACAGCCCACCGCAATATCGAAGCGGCGCACGACCGTGCGCCGGACAATCTCTTCCTGGAATTGCGCCTCGGTGGACCTATAACTCACTTGGCCACCGCAATCGGGGCAGCGTTCCGGCAGGGGAACCGTGATCGGCTCATCGACGCGAGATGGAAGGGGACGGCACGCCTGCCGGCCGTAATCCCGGCCCGGCTTACGCCCCGGCCGCTTCGGACAACCCTTGAGTCCTCCGCGCGAATGCGGAGCCGCCTGGCGCTTGCTCGCTCGCAGCGCCGCTTCCAGTTCCTTGCGCAACCGCTCAATTTCCTGTCTCAGGCGCTCAATCTGTTTTCGCAGTTGTTCGTTCTCGCGCTGCGCACGATCCAGATCTTGCTTGGGAACGAATTCGATGGCTTTCGGCGGCGGGTCGCGTTCAGGTTGTCCGGGCGATCTCATCCACCTTACGGTAGTCGAAGCGTCGGCTTTTGTCCAGAGGAATCTTTCACAGGATCGTACTCAGAGGGGCTTTCGGGCCGGTAAACAAATACCTCCGGTCTATCAGCACAAACCAGATCCAGTGAGCGGGAATGTCGATCCTCTCGCGGACATCGGTACCTGGATATGCGCGCATGTGCCTGCACCGCATTACTACAACAGTCCGCCTGACTGGATCTACAACCACATAAGCCTGGGTCCCGGCATGCTCCCGCTGGCTCTGCGCCTTCATTGGCTCTGTACCTACCTGTTCATGCTGAACGCCCTCGTCTACGTTTTAGGGTTGGTCATTGGAGGTGGCTGGCGTTCCCTCTTGCCCCGCCGGACCGACCTGCGCGATGCGATGAAGATGTTCTGCTACTACACAGGCATTCCCCTCGCCAAACTAACGCGCCGCACTTGGCTCCATCCGCGTGTCAACACAAAATACAACGCACTGCAACGCGTCGCTTATTTTTCCATTCCAGTCGCCGCGCTCCTTTCCGTCGCCACGGCCTGGGCAATTCACAAACCGATGCAGCTCGATTGGCTGGCTGGGATCTTCGGTGGTTATAACAAAGCGCGCATTTGGCACTTCTGGCTGATGTGGGTTTTTATCCTCTTTGTCGTCCCCCATGTGACTCTAGTTCTGGCTGATGGTTGGGACACACTGCGCAGCATGATCGTAGGTTGGTCGACAACGGGTCGGGAGTGGTGTACGAACATGACTCTGACCAAGAGCGAAATGGCGAGCCGTTGAGGTTCGACGACCCGGGTTTCGACATGATCGAGTCTCTCGCGAGGCTTCAAGGGGGGCAGGGATGGGCGATCCGTCGCTGTCGCATTTATTGCGACCTGGGACCGGTCGGTCTCATCTAAGCTTGTGGTCGGCGACGATCATTCGGGCGCCCATTCAAGTTACAAGGAACACGACATGCGCAAAGGCGAGCAGACCCGGCAGGAAATCATTCGTAAAGCAGCACGGATCTTTAATCAAAAAGGATACGACGGCGCTGCTTTATCCGATCTCATGCGAGCGACGGGGCTAGAGAAAGGCGGGATCTACCGTCACTTTGAGAGCAAACAGGAGCTCGCGGG
>DATFTE010000193.1:0-11354 GCA_035262225.1 Terriglobales bacterium | reverse complement strand
CCGAACTCCAGCTCCATGCGATGGCGGGCCGCCCGTTTCACTCCCGCCTTGCCGGCTCTCAGCACCTGCTCCACGGTGCTGAGCAGGCGATCGGTGTCCAGCAACATCAGCCGATAAAACTCGTGCCGCTGCTCGTCCCCTACTTCCCGGCGCTGCAGGGTTTCGAGGTACAAACGAATGGAGGTCACAGGGGTCTTCAATTCATGGGTGACGGCGTTGATGAAACTGTCGTGCTGCTCGTTGCGGCGGATTTCGCGGATAAGAAATATCGTGTTGAGGATGATGCCGGCAATGATGGCGCCGAAAAAGACTACGCCGAGAAAGACTTTGACCCCTTCGCGCCAGTTGAGGATGACCCATCCCATGCCGACGGCAACCGCAACGGCGGCCAGGCCCACGCCCAGAGTCAAGAAGAAGGCGATGGCCTTGCGGCGACTGGTGATGCGCATAAGGGGATTCTAGCGCGGAAAGGACGCAGCGCAGCGGCGTCTCTACGGACGGCAGAGATGGTTGCCTTGGAGACGCAGCCTGGCGTCCCGGGTGCAACACCGGCGGCCGGCAACGCGCTACCGGTGATGCCCAGGCTAGCGGCCAAAGAACGGGCGCGAACCTGGGGCACCCCTGGTTTTTGGTCGTGATTACGGCGTGATTTTGTAGACTACCCCGTCGCCGGTACCGCCGAGCATGGCCGTGCCGTACAAGTTGCCGGCGCCATCCGAGGTCAAACCTCCGGTTGGAAGCCAACCGTCGGACGCTCCGGTAAAGCGGTAAAGGACAGCATACTTGCCGCTGTCGTTTACCCGGTAAACGACTCCGCAACCGACCGTGCAGGTTGAGTTCGTGGTTCCGCCGTAAAAAGTCACGCCGTAGTAGCTGCCCGCTACGTCCACCAGGCCACCAGATGGCTCTTCGCCATCACCCGCTTGCTGGCCGAAGGTGTGCAGGACTGTTTCCTTTTCCGTAGCGTCCAGTTTCCATACAACGCCGCAGCCGAGCGATGCAACGGCGCAGGTGGCAGTATTGCCGCCGAACATGGTAACGCCGTGCATGACGCCGCTGGCGGAACGGACCAGACGCCAGCGCGGAGAAGTCCCGGTGGCGCCGCCCGGGAAGGTAAACAAGGTCGTCAGGTTGCCGGCAGTGTCAATCTTGAATATGGTTCCGGTGTTGCCCGTCATGAAGCTGCTGCCGGTTGCGCCGTAGAGATTACCCGCCTGATCGCGAATCAAGTCCTGGGGAAACCCTCCATCGGCCTGGGCCGTGAACCGGTAGAGCACCGATTCCGAAGCGGTCGGAGTCACCTTGAATATCACGCCGCAGCCCAGAGTGCCGTCACAGCCCGAAACTCCGCCGAAGCTGGCCGCGCCATAGAAGTCGCCGTTGATCAGGACTAATCCCAGCTCTGGCTGTCCCTCGTTCTGCGCGCCGTCCGTGCCTCCCAGAAAGTTATGCAGGACGGTGAGCGTACCGGTCGAGTCCAGTTTGTACACCGTGCCGCAGCTGCACGTGGGATCTCCCCCCGTAGACGTGATTCCGTAAAAGCTGCCCTTGCTCGCCACCAGGCGGCCTATCGGAATTCCTCCGTCTGTCGAGCCGTTAAAGCTGTGCAGAACGGTCTCCTGGCCGCTCGAATCGAGCTTGTAGATTACGCCCTGATTTAACGCGCCTCCTAATTGGGTCGTCCCGTACAAGTTGCCGGCAGAGTCGCGGATGAGGTCGCCGTTGGGAAGGGCCCCACCCGTAAAGTTGAAGGAGTAAAACACCTGGAAAGTCTGGGAAGCAGCAGCTGTGGTGAACAACAGAGTTATCGCAAGCAGGGTCGTTGTGAGCCTCATCGATCGTTTCCTCCGTGCCGCCGTGGCAGTGTCCGTCGTTTTTCGCGAAAGCAGGGCAAAATCGGGCTACCAGAATGGTGCAAAAAACCGTTTGACGCAATGCCTGGTTGCTGAAATTTGTGCGGAACCGGGGGCACGATTCGTGACTGACGGAGACATACGACCCTTGTGAGTGTTTCCGGGGGCAGCTTGGATTGGCGGGGGTTGTGGTCAGGAAACAAGACGCGGTGGAGCGGCGTCTCTGCGGAGCGGGCCGGGCAATTCCGGGTTTTTCGAGAGACGCAGCCCGGCTGCGTCTCTTGAGGTCAGACCGAAGCCAGTTCGGTTTCGGGGGCAAGATCTTGAACGGCGGTGGCTTCTTCTTTGCTGCGCAGCTCGTCGAGCTTTACGTAGTAGAGGTTCCTCGCCAGGCCGAATTTCTCAAGCAGCCAGATGCCGTACCAGTTCATGTCGATCTCGTACCAGCGCAGGCCGTGACGTGCCGAGACCGGATGGGCGTGATGGTTGTTGTGCCAGCCCTCACCAAACGTCAGAAGCGCCACCCACCAGCTGTTGGTGGAAAGATCGCGCGTCACAAAGCGGCGTGACCCCCAGGAGTGGGTCGCCGAGTTCACCAGCCAGGTGCAGTGCAGAAGGAACACAGTCCGCAGGAAGATGCCCCACAGCAGGAACGGCAGGCCTCCGAGGGCCAGGAGCACCAGGCCGAGCACGATCATGGGAACGTAGTGGTACTTGGTGATCCAGACGTGAAACTTGTCTTTGGCAAGATCGGGAACGTAGCGGGACAGGGTCCGGGTATCGTGGTGCATGGACTTGCCGGTGAGGATCCAGCCCATATGCGCCCACCATTTGCCGTCGACGGGCGAATGCGGGTCCCCGTCCTGGTCAGAGAAGCGGTGATGAATGCGGTGCGTAGCTACCCAGAAAATCGGTCCACCTTCGAGGGCGAGCGTGGCGCAGACGGTCAGGAAATATTCCACCCACTTGGGAGTTTTATAGCCGCGATGGGTGAGAAGGCGGTGGTAGCCCATGCCGATGCCCAGGCTTCCGGCCACCCACCAGAGGAAAATGGCGAGCAACAGTGCTTTCCAGCTGAAGAAAAACAGTGCCGCCACGGCGCCGATATGAAAGGCGATCATAAAACTGGCGGTGATCCAATTGATTTCGTTCCTGGCGGCGGCTTTGCGCTCAAGTGCTTCCAATTGCATGTCTGGGCTTCCCTGTGTGGACTCTAAGGATCGGATGCTTAAGCTATCAGGAGTGATGGCGATTGCGTGTAATAGTTGTGTAATAGCGGAGGACGGGCGGTTACGGGGGTAATCGCGAGGCGGGCGATGCCCCCCACGAATGATTATGCTACCGAGGCTTTGCTTTCCACTCCCGCCCACTTTTCGAGCAGGGCGAGGGTGGCGGCGTAGTCGAGATCCTGGTATCCGTCTTCGGCGGCTACTTCGTAGACTTCCTGGACGGTTTCGAGGCCAGGCAACTTGACGCGGGCCTCCTTCGCGGCTTCAAGCGCCAGGCGAATGTCTTTGTACATGAGGCGCAAGGGAAAATTCGGAGAGTAGTCGCGCTTCAGCACAAACGGAGCCTTGTACTCGACCACTCCCGACCTCACCATGGATGCCTGAATCAGCGGGAGGATGGTTTCGGCTTCGACACCCAGTTTGGCGGCCAGGGTCAGGGCCTCGGCAAAGCCTTCATAGATCATGGCGATCTGCAGATTCATGGCCAGCTTGGCAGCCTGGCCCTTGCCCGTGTCCCCCATGCGGAAGAACTGCTTGCCCATGGCAGCGAACAAGGGGTTGAGACGCTCGATGGCGGCCTCGTCGCCGCCCACGATGAAGATGAGAGTGCCGGCCTCGGCTCCAACCTTCGAACCGGTGACGGGCGCGTCCACGTATTGGACGCCGCGGGCGCCTACCCGCTCGGCGAATTTGCGGGTGGCAGTGGGAGAGATGGTGCTCGAATCCACCAGGATCATGCCTTCCGACAGCGCCGATTCCGCGCCCTGCGGGCCGAACAGAACTGCTTCGACAGCTTTCGTGTCAGAGACGCACAGCCAAACCACTTCCGCAGCTTGAGCGGCTTCGGCGGGAGAGGCGGCGGGTTTCGCGCCTTCGACGGATTTGCCCGGAGTGCGATTCCAGACTGTGACCTGGTGTCCGGCTTTGACCAGGTTCGCCGCCATGGGACGGCCCATGATTCCCAACCCCAAGAATGCCACTCGCATACTTCGATCTCTCCTCTGATCCAGAAAGGATTAGACCTGACGTGTGCAATCGCGGTCAAGCAATCCCGGGGCAAATTGTTCTAGAATGTGGAGCAACTTCGGTCACCCAGAAAGACATCGCAGAGGTGCGGATATATCCAGTTCCGCGCTCTTGACGATTGTGCAGCAGAAATTCAGGATTCGTGACTCACCCGGGTCCGGCGGGCCATGTTCAAGTCAACACTCAAGAATCCGGCGCTTCGTAAGCGGGCCCGGCAGTTCGGTCGCCTGGTGCGGCATTCGGTGGTCACACCGCGGACGGGTGAGAGCCACCAGCCCCGGCTGGTAACCGACGGGCAAATGGGGTTGACGTTCATCGGCCACTCCAGCTTTCTGGTCCAAATGGGCGGTCAAAATGTGATGATCGACCCCAACTTCGCGCGCTGGCTGTTTGTGCTGAAGCGGCTGCGCCAGCCGGGCGTGCGGTTGCGCGACCTGCCGCCGATTGATCTGGTGCTGGTGACGCACGCACACTTCGATCATCTGCACCGTCCGTCGCTGCGCGCAATAGTGCGACAGACGCGCCGCAGGAAGGGAGTGACGCCGGCCATCGTGGTTCCCCGTCATGTCTTCGATCTGGTTTCCGATCTGGGCTTCAGCGACGTCGTCGAGCTTGAATGGTGGAACAGTTACAAGCACCGCGGGCTGACGGTGACGCACGTGCCTTCGCGGCACTGGGGCGCACGCATTCTGAAGGATTCGCACCGCGGATATGGCGGCTACGTGCTGCGCGACCAGCGGCACTCGGTGTATCACGCGGGCGATACGGCGTATTTCAACGGCTTCCGCGAGATCGGGCAGCGGCTTTCTCCGCAAGTCGCGCTGCTGCCGATTGGCGCTTACAATCCTCCCACCTTCCGCAACGTGCACGCCGATCCGGGAGACGCGATGCGGGGGTTTCTCGATCTGAACGCGCGCTGGATGGTCCCCATGCACTACGGGACGTTCCGCCTGTCGCACGAACCTATGGATGAACCCCTCCAGTTGCTGGAGAAGGAAGCCAAGTCCGCAGGAACCGAGGACCGAGTCATCGTGCTGCAAGAAGGCGTGACACGGTTTTTCTAGCCGCTGGTCGTTCCTCGCTGGTCGTTGGCCCTACAAATCGACCCTCGCGACATCTCAGTACCCTAAAAATTTCACATTCCAGTCGAATGAAGGCTCTCGCAAAATGAGCGCACCCTTCTCGAATGGGAAAGGCCAGATCGCGAGCATCCAGAGGAGGAATCCTTCCGAGGCAGCCGCCTTCCCCAGTCGGGTTGCGCTTCTAGTAACTCAACAACACGCGCAGGTCGCGCAGGTTGTTGCCGGTCGGGCCGGTGATCACCGCATCTCCGAGAGCCTCGAAAAATGGAAAAGCATTGAAGCGCTCGAGAGCCACGTGGGGGCTCAGGCCTCGGGCTTTGGCCCGCTCGAGCGTGGTGCCGTCGGCAACCGCGCCCGCGGCGAGACTGTTGCCGTCGATGCCATCGGTGCCGGCGCTGAGCACGGTGATGTTTTCTCCGGCAATCTTGGTGGCGCAGTCGAGCGCGAACTGCTGGTTGCGTCCGCCCACGCCGCCGTCGGTCACTTTGACCGTGACTTCTCCGCCGGAAAGCAGGCACACGCGTTCGGACTCTTTCCGTAATCCGCGCAGGCGGTCGAGCAGGAAGTCGGTGGCGGCGGCATAATCCCTGTCGTCGCAGCGGTGGTCGACTTCCACGCGAAATCCGTGACCGTATGCCTCGCGCTTGGCGGCTTCGAGCAGCGTGGCATTGGAGAGGATCGGCCACCAGCGCGAGCGATGAAAGACGGGGTCGCCGGATTTCGGGGTCTCCTGCAGAGCGTGGCGCTCGAACAGTTCACGCACCGAGCGTGGGAATTGCTCAAGCATGGCGTACTTTGCCGCCTGTCGATAACAGTCCTCCGTGCTGGTGGAGTCGGGCATGGTGGGGCCCGAGGCAAGTGCATCGAGCAGGTTGTCGGGAACGTCAGACACCAGCAATGACACCTGCTGCGCGGGCGCGGCGGCTGCAGCCAGGCGTCCGCCTTTGACAGCCGAAAGATGTTTGCGGATGGCGTTGATTTCGGCGATGGGCGCGCCGGAGTGCACCAGCACGTGGTAGGTGGCGACGAGATCGCCGAGCGAAATTTCGTCGTCGATCGGGGTTTCCGCCATCGAGGAGCCACCGCCGCTGATTAGAAACAACACCAGCGAGGATGCGTTCTGCGCGCGGAGCGATTTCAGCATGGCTTCGGCGGCGCGAATGGATTCCTGGTTGGGCGTCGGATGGCCTCCCTGAAAATAGCGGAATCCGTGCAACTGCGTCGCGGGCGCGACCGAGCTGGCGATGATGCCTTCAAAGCGGCTGCCGGCCTGCATTTCGAGGCCGTTCACCAGGGTGTGCGCGGCTTTGCCGATGGAGACCACGAAGATGCGGGCGTAGGCGCTCAGGTCAAACAGATCTTCGCAGACGCGCAGCACGCCACGTTCGCAATCCACGTGGCGCTGGAAGGCGCGGTCGATGCCAGACTCGGACAGGGCATGCTCGAAAAGATGACGCGCAGTAACCCGCATGTCCAGGGCCAGACGTTCGCGGTCAGGAGGCATTGGGAGGATTATAGAGGACGTTACAGCACGGCTACCCAAGCTTCAATCGTCTCGCGCAGCTCTTTCAAACGGCCTTCGAAGAAGTGATCCGCCGCATCGATGAGGACGAGCTTCTTCGGTTCAGAAAAAGACCCGACCATAGAGCGCAGTTGGGCGGGCGAGCCAAATTGATCGCGAGTGCCGCTGACAAAAAGCTTGGGCTTTCGGCAGTCGCGGAGAAAATCGAAGTCGTAGGCGCGGTCGTCGATGGGCGCGACCGGGAGGCCGAGGCCCATCAGGGCCGGCACGCGGGAATCCGCGCTGGCGACCGGCAAGCCGACGGCGGCGCCGAAGGAAAATCCGGCAAAAAGGATCGGCAGATGAAACTCGTGATCGAGCCAGTTCAAGGCGCGGGCCACGTCTTCGCGTTCGCCCCTGCCGTGATCGTGCTCACCCTCGCTCAGTCCGGCGCCGCGGAAGTTGAACCTCAGCACGGGGTATCCGAAGCCGTTCAGCGCTTTCATGGTGTGAAAGACAACTTTGTTGTGCAGCGTGCCGCCATAGACCGGGTGCGGATGGCAAACCAGCGCGGCGCGCGTGGCGGTCTCGTTGCCGCCATTGAGTAAAGCCTCGAGGCGCCCGGCCGGGCCGTCGAGGAACAGAGACCGTATAGCGGAGTTCTGCACGGGCACGAATCTAGAATACAGGCTCTGGGGAACACAACCCAGCAGTTGGCCGTTGGCCGTCAGCATTAGCCATTCCAGTTCGTGGTTGAATCAGAAAGGACCTGGACTGGCCAAATGCCAAGTGCTAATTACCAACGGCCGATCCCGGAAGCCGCCTCCTGATTTATGCTTCTCCCATGGACGTCGTCGCCTTCACACGCCAGCTCGTCGATATCGAGTCCATCACTGGGAATGAGGGTCCGGTCGGGGATTGTCTCGTCCGCGATCTGCGGCAATTAGGATTTCAGGCGGACAAAATCCCCGTCGAGGGCGCGCGCTCGAACGTCTTCGCCACATCGCCCCAGCAACCCCGTCCCGCCATCGTTTTTTCCACTCATATGGATACCGTGCCTCCCTTCATTCCTGCGCGCGAGGAGGGGACGCGCATTTATGGACGTGGCTCGTGCGACGCCAAGGGCATCATCGCCGTGCAGGTGGCGGCGGCGGAACGGCTGAGAAAAGAAGGCATCCACGTGGGATTGCTGTTTCTCGTCGGCGAGGAGCGCGACAGTCTCGGCGCGAAGGTGGCAAACGAGCAGGCGTACGGCGCGAAATTTCTGATTAACGGCGAGCCCACGGAGAATCGGGTGGCGCTGGCTTCGAAAGGAGCGCTGCGCGCGGAGGTGATCGCTTCGGGGCGCATGGCGCATTCGGCGTATCCCGAGCTGGGTGAGTCGGCGATCGATAAGCTGATTGAGGCACTGGCACGGCTGCGTGCCATGAAACTTCCGAGCGAACCGGGGATCGGGCCGTGCACGCTAAATATCGGGCTGATCGAAGGCGGACGAGCGCCCAACGTGATTCCTGATCACGCACGCGCGCAGCTGCTGTACCGGCTGGTGGGCCCGTCGGGAGAGTTGCGGCGAGAGATCGTGGAGACGGTGGGAAGCCTGGCGGAAGTCGACTTCACGTTGGAGATTCCTTGCGTCCGTTTGCGTGCCATCGACGGCCTGCCCACCATGGTGGCGGCGTTCACCACCGACATCCCCGCGCTCGGCCGTTGGGGACAGCCGTTGCTGGTGGGCCCGGGATCGATTCACGTGGCGCACACCGAGGGCGAGTACGTGGAGAAGCGGCAGTTGCGCGACGCTGTGGAATTGTATTGCCAAATTGCACGGAAGTTAGTCTAATTCTCCTCCGTTCTACGGCGATGCCCCGCCCACCGTAGTCCCCCAGATTCTTCACCACGGTCGAATCGTTCGAATATTTCTGGCTGCACCTTGCCGCCGTCGAAGCAGAATCCAGGAAAACAGCGATCACCATACTCTCGAACGGATTCCCCGTAATGGTGCCACCACCGGCCGTGCTTCCGACGCTGATCCCGATGAGGTGGATGGGTCTTTTGCCGAGCTGCCGATGTTGAAGGAATTGCCTACGGTGCTGTAAAGATACGCCTTCTCCAGTCGAATTCCTGTTCCCGTATTCGGCACGATGAATAAGTTCAAACTGAACGCGTATTCGGAAGGTAGCTGCCGACGTAGATCCCACCCTCACACTGGCCTTTCCCCCGCCGCTGGCGACCGGCCATCGAATCAAGCGGTACACTCTAGCCATGACCAACCCTCTCAATTCCCTCGCCAAGGCATCTTCCTCTTACCTGCGGTCGGCGATGCACCAACCCATTCGGTGGCATGAATGGGGCGAGGAGGCGTTCGCGACAGCGGCGCGTGAGAACAAGCCCATCCTGCTCGACGTTGGCGCGGTGTGGTGCCACTGGTGCCATGTCATGGATCGTGAATCGTACGACAGCCCGGAAATCGCGCAGGTAGTGAACGAGCGGTTTGTTGCGGTCAAGGTGGACCGCGATGAGCGTCCCGACATTGACAGCCGCTACCAGGCGGCAGTGAGCGCGCTGAGCGGGCAGGGGGGATGGCCCCTGACCGCGTTTCTCACCCCCGAAGGCAAGCCGTTTTACGGCGGCACGTACTTCCCTCCCGATGACGGCTATGGGCGCCCAAGTTTCAAACGTGTGCTGCTGGCGATTTCCGACGCATATCGCGAAAAGCATGCCGACGTGCTCGATCAGGCGAAGATGGTCGAGAGCGCGATCGCGCAAGCCGAGTCGTTTGCCGGGCGCAGCGGGCGGTTCTCTCCGGCGGTAATTGACGCCATCGTGAAGTCGGGAGTGGGAATGTTCGATCCAGGCAACGGCGGTTTTGGCAGCGCGCCCAAGTTTCCCCATCCCGCGGCGCTCGATCTCCTGCTCGATCAATATGTGCGCACGGGAAACGAAGAACTGCGCACGATAATTGTGACCACGCTCGAGAAGATGGCGCGCGGCGGAGTCTACGACCAGCTGGCGGGCGGATTTCATCGCTATTCGGTAGATGAGCGCTGGGTGGTCCCGCACTTCGAGAAGATGAGTTACGACAACTCGGAGCTTTTGAAGAATTACGTTCATGGATATCAGGCGACCAGGTCGCAGTTCTTCGCCGCGGTGGCGCGCGACATCATTCGCTGGATGGACGAATGGCTCAGCGACCGCGAGCGCGCCGGGTTCTACGCGTCCCAGGACGCCGACTATTCCATGGACGACGACGGCGACTACTTTACCTGGACGCTGGAGGAAACCAGGGCTGTGCTGACGGAAGAAGAAGCCAGCGTCGCCGCGCTTTATTACGACATCAACGAAGTCGGCGAGATGCACCACAACCCGGCGAAGAATGTGCTGTATGTGCGCGCTTCGCTCGAGGAGATCGCGAAACGATTACACCTTCCCCTTCCCCGCCTCGAGGAACTGCTGGAAGCGGCGAAGGACAAGATGTACGCCGCGCGCCTCAGGCGGCCGACCCCCTACGTGGATAAGACTATGTACGTAGGCTGGAATTCCCTGTGTGTGTCGGCCTACCTCGAAGCGGCGAAGGTGCTCGGGCTGGGCGATGCCCGCAGCTTTGCATTGCGATCGCTGGACCGGATCCTGTCCGAGGCCTGGCGTCCCCAGCGCGAGTTGCTGCATGTCATTGCCTACTCCGACGCGCAAGCCGAGCGGCGCGAGATTCGTGGCGTGCTCGACGACTACGCATTTACCATTGTCGCCTGCCTGGACGCCTACGAGGCCACCGCCGACCTGAGTTACTTCCACTTTGCCCGGCGCCTTGCCGACCGCATGATCGAGGGATTTTTTGATCATGTCTCCGGAGGTTTCTTTGATACGGATAAGGCCACGGACCGGCAGCTGGGCGTGCTGGGCACGCGGCGCAAACCGTTCCAGGATTCTCCCACGCCGGCGGGGAACTCGATGGCGGCCGTCGCGCTGCTGCGGCTGCATGCTTACACCAACGATGTCACTTACCGTGAACGGGCCGAACAAACTATGGAAGTATTGGCGGGAATGGCAGGCCAGTATGGAATCTTCGCTGCCACTTACGGAATTGCTGCCGTACACTTAGCCATCCCTCATACTCAGGTCGTGGTGCTGGGCACGGACTCTCTGGCCGCACAACTGTACGCGACAGCGGTAGCTCCGTTTGCGTTGAATAAGTCGGTGTTGAAACTTGAGCCTCATCAGGCCGTCCCGGAGAACTTGCCGCCGGCCCTGGCGGAAACCGTGGCCCAACTGCCGGTTGTGAAGGAGGGAAAGACAGCGGCGGTGCTGTGTTCAAACTTCACCTGCCAGCCGCCGGTATCGGTACCGGAGGAGTTGCAGGACCTGTTGCGGCGGGTGCAGACAGTCGCTTGAGTTCGAGTCCAAAAAAAGCGGGCTGACGTTGCACGTCGCAATCGTCAGCCCAACGAATTCCCTATGCCGCCCAGGGCGGCAAGTTACAGATTGCACTGCGGACGCTGTCCGCTACTTCGGGCAGCCTCTATCGGGTTTGCACAGAATCGGGCCACCATCCGCGGCTGCATACTGCGGTGTGGCAACCACAATGTACGTGCAAACCACACCTACCATCAGGATGAGAATCCTGACCGCACGTTTCATGGACTGTTCTCCTTGCGTGCGGGTCCCCTGG
>DATFTE010000192.1:0-10104 GCA_035262225.1 Terriglobales bacterium | reverse complement strand
TGCGTTTTACGTGCCCGAATTCCAGATGATGTACGCGGCCGAGGAGTCGGCGCGCTTCCTGCATCATGCGTGCCGGGGTTTGCCGTTGCGGGAGAAGCCGGAACGTGCGCCGCTTCCGGCAGACCGGTTTTACGTGCGTTCGCTCGAACACGCGCTGGGATATTTTGGATCGCGAGTGCTGTATCCGGCCCGCCCGGCGGTAGAAGAAGAGGAACTGCGGTTGCTGCCGCTGGCCACTCCACCGACGCGCGGCAAGGAGTTCGAAGCCAGCGCCGAGCTGCTGGGCTACATGCTGGGCAACGCGCTGTATGAGGCTTATCTCCGCGGGCGAGTGCGTCCCGGCACGCTGCGGCGGGTCCTGTTGGCCGACCTGACGGCTCCGGGCAGAGCAAAGGAGTTGTATCGGCAGCTGGCGCAGAAGTTGGGGAGGAGCAGTCGCTAGAAGAAGACGCCGGGGGTCGGGGTTAGAGCCAGGCGGAGAGGGCGCCGACGATTCCCAAAACACCCAGGAACAATCCCAACTGCCAGAAGATTCGGCGTTTGGTCAGCAGGGTGATGGAAGTGACGACCAGGGCAATCTCGAGAAGAGCCTCGCCGAGATCGTAGCGGTCGGTGCGGCGTTGCTCGGCCTGTACCTCCTGCTCCAGTTTTCTGGCTTCCTTTTCCAGCTCGTCTTTTTCCTTGTCGTAGCGCACCGATTGCTGCTCAAACTGGGCCTTCGCCTGTTCCGCCTTGGCGGAATCTTTGAGTTCAAGCGCGTCAATAACCGCGGAGAGTTGCCTGGCTCCGTTCTGGCGGATGCTTTTCGCCTGGAACTCGGCCCAGGTGTCGGCGGCCTTGCTCTGCAAGAGAACTTCTTCGGTGCTGGAGCGGTGGCCAAGGAGAGAAACCACTGCTACCACTACGGCCAGCACTGCCATCGTAAAGGTGGGCAGTTGCAGGCTGCGATCATGCTGCACGTGCTCGGCATGCTCGTGGGCCTCGTGAACGTTTTCCATGAGCACCCTCGGGTAAGAAGCAGTCTAACCCACACCTTGCGAGCTGGTCACGGTGCCGGGACGAAGTGCTACTCTTGAGGCTGAGAGCTTTTCTTGAACGCCGATTCCATCCGGAAATTATTTGAGCAGGTGCGCGCGGGAAAACTTTCGCCCGATAGCGCGGTGGAGCGCCTGCGGCACCTGCCATTTGAGGATCTGGGATTCGCCAAAGTGGATCACCATCGGCGGCTGCGCGCGGGCATGCCGGAGGTAATTTTCGGGCGAGGCAAGACGCCGGCGCAGGTGGCGGAAATCTTTGCCCGGCTGGCGAGGCACGGGGGCAACGTGCTGGCCACGCGCGCCGATGCGCGGCAGTTTGCCGCGGTGAAAAAGAAAGTGCGGCGCGTCACGTACAGTGACCAGGCCCGCGCCATCACATTGCTTCAGGATAGGAAGACCTACGGCAAAGGTACCATCGCCGTGGTTTCGGCGGGCACCAGCGACATCGCCGTGGCCGAGGAGGCGGCGGTAACCGCGGGAATCATGGGGAATGCGGTCGCGAGGCTGTATGACGTGGGGGTGGCGGGAATTCACCGCCTGCTGGCGCATGGTCCGGAGCTGACCGAGGCGCGGGTGGTGATTGTGTGCGCGGGCATGGAAGGCGCGCTGCCCAGCGTTGTTGGAGGACTGGTGGGCGTTCCCGTGATTGCCGTGCCGACCAGCGTGGGCTACGGCGCCGCGTTTCAGGGGATGGCGGCGCTGCTCGGGATGATGAACTCGTGCGCGTCGAACGTGAGCGTGGTGAATATCGATAACGGCTTTGGCGCCGGGTATGTAGCGGCGCTGATTAACCGGTTGTGACGCTCGCGGCCCTCCGCTCCTTTGAACGATAGGAAATTTCTAGGCTTTCTCTCTGTCTCTGTGTCTCTGTGGTGATTCCGGCATCTCCTCTTCTTCGAAAATTGTTTCGATGGTTTGCCCAAAGACGCGGGCGATGCGGAAGGCGAGGGGCAGGCTTGGGTCGTATTTGCCGGTTTCGATGGCGTTCACCGTCTGGCGCGAGACGTTGAGGCGGATGGCGAGATCGGCTTGAGACCATTCGCGTTCGGCGCGCAGCACTCGCAGGCGATTCTTCATCGCGCGCTAGCTCGCCTGCCGCAGGGCCGGAAACGGTTTTCCAATAAACTCCGCCAGTTGCGCACTGGTCGCGTTTCCTACCAGATGGCGCATCCCGACCCCGACCACCGGCACGGAGCGGATCCCCATGTTGGTCAGGATCTGCGGCTGGAGCGTAACGTCGACTTTCTCCAGGTAAAAGCCCATTTCCTTCTGCAAAGCCTCCAGGCGCGCCAGCACAATGGGGCAGAAGGGGCAACCGAGGAAGGTGTAAAACGTGACTTTCACCGGCGCGCGATCCACGTGGACGGGCAGCTTGTCATCAACCGTGCCGTATTGCTTCCAGGCCGAGAAGCGGGGAAACAAGCGGACATACCCCCAGCGTGCACAGGGAACCGAGATCAGCCAGATCAGTCCGCCCACCCAGTGCGCCGTGAAGGCAAAGAAAGCCAGGCCGAGCGGATACCCGATCCAGGAAGCATAGAGGCTCGACACAGTGCACTGTTGCGGTTTGGTTGTGTTCAACGAGTCGTTCATCGGTACCTCCAGGCGGAAAATACGTACGCGCAGCCCCAGAGAAACATCATGGCCGTGCCGATGTCGTCCCACCTGGCGGCGTAGAGGTGAGCGCGGTCGAGAGCGGCAAACACCAGGGTGGCTACGATGGTGAGCAGGAAGGTGATGAATGCGGCATGCAAGCAGATCTGGCGTTGCATTTCATCCATGCGCTCGACAGCGCGCAGAAGAGCAGCCACGAAGAACAGCATGGGAACGATCGGGAGCAGCGTGATATACAGCGGCCAGGCTTGTGCTCCGGGATAGAACTCGACCACCAGTTCCGCGATCAGGGCCACAAACGCCCAGACAAACACCGGCCGGCGCAGGCGGCGATAGAGTGTGGACGCAAGGGTCACAATAAACGAGAATGTAAAGCATAACGGACTAATTGTCAAGTATGCTTTACATTTTCGCTTGACAATAGTCGTTATCACGAATATGGTGAGCGCATGGCCAGATGGATTCGGGCCGAAATAAAGCAGACCAAACCCTTCGCAGCAAGGCGGAGGAGGCGCACCTCGCGCTGATGCGCACCGCCGAAGGGTTGAACGGGAAAGGCGCGGATTGGTTGAAGCAGTTCGGCATCTCGCCTGCGTAGTTCAACGCCTTGCACATTTTGCGCGGGACCGGGCCCAGGGGACTGCCCTACAGCGAGATCAGTGAGCGCATGATCACGCGCGATTCCGACATGACCCGGCTGCCCGACCGGCTGGAGCGTCTGGGACTGGCCGAGCGCTGCCGCGACCGGGAAGACGGCGGGTGATCATGGGGCGCACTACGCCGGGGGGCCCGGAGCTGCTTAAGAAGATCGAGCCTCTTGAAGAATTTCACCGCAATCTGCTGGGGCGGATGAGCGAGCGACAGCGGGATTCTCTGATCGGTCTGCTCGCGGTGGCGCGCGGCCTCGTGGGCGACGGCACCAATCACACGCCATAATTCCGGATGCGAATTCCCTTCCTTTTCGTGGTGCTGGCGACCGCCTGGCTGCTGTGCGCCGCGCGTGCGGCGCAGCCCGCGAGCAAGTTGCAGCGCCAGGATTTGTTCGTGGCGGGCGATCCCGGAGTGCGTCTGTTTGTACGTGAAGTGAAGACGTCGGACGCGGGAGCGGCGATTCTGCTGGTGCATGGCGCCCGCGTGCCCGGACTGGCATCGTTTGATCTTCCGGTCGAGGGCGGTTCGCTGGCCGCGGACCTCGCGCGGAGCGGTCTGGATGTTTACGTCATGGATGTACGCGGGTACGGGCAATCCACGCGGCCCGTGGAGATGGAGCAACCCGCGGAAGCACACGCGCCGGTGGTGCGCTCCAATGAAGCGGTGCGCGACGTCGGGGCGGTGGTGGACGCGATCCGGGTACGGCGCCACGCGCCCGGCGTGGGGTTATTCGGCTGGGCGACAGGCGCGCAGTGGGCGGGCTACTATGCGAGCTTGTATCCGGAGAAAGTCAGCGTGCTGATCCTGTTAAACGGCCTGTATCGCGGAGGCTCGTCGGAGGCAGTGGTGGGGCACGGGTCGGATCTCGAGGACCGGGCGCATCCCGGGCGATTCAACCGGGCATCGTGTGGAGCCTACCGGTGGAACAGCGGCGACTCCCTGCTCGGTGCGTGGGATCGCAGCATTCCGCTCGAAGACAAGAGCGCGTGGCGGGATCCCGCGGTGGCGAAGGCATATGTCGAGGCGGCGCTGGCCAGCGATGCGGAGAGTTCATCACGCATCCTCCCGCGTTTCGTTCCCCCTGCGGAGCGCTCGAAGACAGTTTTTATATGGCAACCGGGCGGCAGTTGTGGGACGCGTCGCTGATTACCGCGCCCACGCTGGTGATCGCTTCAGAGCACGATTTCTGGTCGCGTGCGGAAGACCGCGAGAACCTGGTCGCGGACCTGGTGCATGCCGCGAAGGTGCGCACGGTGGTGATTCCCGGAGCAACGCACTTCGTGCATCTGGACCGCAGGGATCGGGGCCGGGAGTTACTGCTGAAGGAGATTGCGGAGTTCGTAGACGCGGCCGAGCGGCGGAGCGGCAAGGGCAAATGAGTTGTGCCCGGGTCTGGATGGTTTGCGCCGAACTGGTGCCTGGGAATTGCCGCTGTGCCGCCGCGCCGCTCGTTTACTTCCAAAATCGTGCCGCGAACATCACGGCGGTGACGCAAAGCCCGCCGATGATGACCTTCTTCGCGATCCCCATGGCGCGCAATTTGTGAGGCGGAACGGAATCCGACCGGGTTAAAACGTCGATAAGGATCAGGCCGAGATAGAGATCTACCGCTGTAAACACCAACCACCACATGCTCTCACCTTCGGTTTAGCGAATATGAAAAAAGGCGGAGGCTTTCGCCTCCCCTGCACCTGCGCGGAGGCCCGTCCTTCATCGTCACGTCTATATCTTCTCGCCCACCGACTTGCCTTGCGTGAACAGGTAGAGGTAGTCAGGGCCGCCGGACTTCGAATCGGTGCCTGACATGTTAAATCCTCCGAAGGGGTGAGCTCCTACCATGGCTCCGGTGCACTTGCGGTTGATATACAGGTTGCCGACGTGGAACTCGCGGACGGCGCGATCGATCTTCTCCCGCGACGCGGTGTAGACCGCTCCAGTCAGGCCGAATTCGGTGCCGTTGGCGATTTCGAGTGCGTGATCAAAGTTCTTCGACTTGATCACGGCCAGCACCGGCCCGAAGATCTCTTCCTGCTCGAGCTTCGACTTGGGCTGGATGTCGGCGATCACGGTAGGCTGGATGAAGAATCCGTCGCCCGTCTTGCTGTCGCGAGCGCCGCCGGTGATCAGGCGGCCGTCTTTCTTGCCGATCTCGATGTAGTTGAGGATGTCTTTCATCGAGCCTTCGTTGATCACCGCGCCCATGTCGGAGTTCCCGGCGGGGTCTCCGACGCTGATTTTCTCGACGCGGGCTTTCAGCTTTTCGAGGAACTTGTCGTAGATGCGCTCGTCGATGATGGCGCGCGAGCAGGCCGAGCACTTCTGTCCCTGAAAACCAAAGGCGGAGGAAGCGACGCCCTCGACCGCGCTGTCGATGTCAGCATCGGCATCCACGATGATGGCGTCTTTGCCACCCATTTCGAGGATGGTGCGTTTGATCCAGACCTGGTCCTGGGATTGGGTGGCAGCGCTCTTATTGATATGCAGGCCGACTTCACGTGATCCGGTGAAGGCGATGTAGCGCGTCTTGGGATGCGCGACGATGGCATCGCCAAAGCTGGCGCCGGCGCCGGGGCAGAAATTCACCACGCCCTCAGGCATGCCGCTTTCTTCGAGAAGCTCGAAGAACTTGGCGGCGATGGTTGGCGAGTCGCTCGACGGCTTGAGTATAACCGTGTTGCCTGCCACGATGGACGCCAGGGTCATGCCCGCCATAATGGCGGAGGGGAAATTCCACGGAGGAATCACTGCGCCCACGCCGAGAGGGATATAGTACAGGCGGTCGCGCTCGCCGGGTAACTGAATGGGCGTTTCGGTCTTGGCGAGACGAAGCGCTTCGCGGCTGTAGTACTCGCAGAAATCGATGGTCTCGGAGATATCGCCGTCGGCCTCAGCCCAGTTTTTGGAGACTTCAAACACCAGCCAGGCCATGAATTCGAGCTTGCGCTCGCGGAGGAGGTCTCCCACGCGGAACAAAAGGGCGGCGCGCTCCTCTACCGAGGTGTGGCTCCAGCTTTCGAAAGCTCGCCTGGCGGCCTGCATGGCGGGCTCGACCTGTTCTTTTCCGGCTTTCTGGTGCAGGCCAACGATCTCCGAAGGCTTCGCCGGGTTGATGGACTTGATCTTGTCCTGGGTCTTTACGCGCTGGCCGCCGATGATCAGGTCGTACTCGCGGCCCAGTTGGCCGCGCACTTTCTCGATGGCGGCGCGCATCTGGCGCACGTTTTCTTCCTTGCTGAAATCGACGAACGGTTCGCTTTTGAATGGCCCTTCATGCAGGCGAACCTTCGGGCGGGTGGGGGCTTCAATCGTAGCCATGATTGCTCCTTGACGACGTAACGATCCGATCGGGAACGAAGGCGGATCATTTATTGTAGCACCGCAGAACAGCGCTGCCGCAGCTCCTGGCAGCGCACCTGACGTTGCAAGCACAGTCCTGGCACGCCCGCGTTGTCCCAGGAATTGTAGATTTTCCGCTCCGCCAGGCTTATCCCCGCTCACCCCGGGGGGTTAGGGGACCCGACCGATCCCCACTCGGATCACAGGAGAAGACGATGAAAGAACTTGCCATCGCCATTTTCTTCTACGAATGGCTGATGATGCTGCGCGGCATGAATGCAGGGTTCTCCCTCGCCACCCCCGGCACACGCCCGGATGCGGACCGCTGTCTGGGAGGCAATCCATAGGCGGGAGTGAGCCTTAACAGCGGGCACTCGGCAGCGTTAGGGTACTTTAACCGAGTCGTTTTTCTCGACCTTTTCGGCGGGCGTGTAACTTACCGCGGCGGTGCGCTCCAGTTTGTCCCAGGCGAAGGGACGGCCCTCGAAGGCGCGCTTCAGCGTCTTCAGCAGCACCAGCGAGAACAGCTGGCGATAGGCAAAACGCTGCAGCCAGACCTGGCTGAGCAGCATGGCATCCTCGCGGGCTTCAGGGACGCGGCGTTCGAGGGCAAAAGCAATAGCCGAAGTGATGAAGTCGATCACCATGAAGACGGCGAAGAACAGCACCAGACGCTGGAAGCTGGTGGGGTCGGTAGATTCCGGGTGGAAGTACTTCTGAATGCCGTACCACAACGCACCCACGACGAACATGAGATCGATGAAGGGAGAGACGATGGGCAGCAGGATCTGGAAGATCAGAATGTTGGGCAGCGCCACCCAACCCAGCACGCCCTTGCGGGCGAAGACTTCGCCATGCTTCCATACGGCCTGCAGAATGCCGAACGACCAGCGGAAGCGCTGGCGCATCAGGCCATTGGCGTTAACCGGCGCTTCGGTGAAGGCCAGCGCCAGATCGTCATACTCGACGCGGTAGCCGTTGCGCAACAGCGCCATGGTGAGGTCGGCGTCTTCGGCGACGGTGTCGGTGTGGTAGCCGCCGGCCTCGCGCACTGCTGAGGTGCGCCAGGCGCCAATCGCGCCGGGGACTACGCTGACCGCCCCCAGGGTGTTGAGCGCGCGGCGCTCGAAGTTCTGGCTGGTGATGTATTCGAGCGCCTGCCAGCGCGTCCACAGATTCACGCGGTTGCCGACTTTGGCATTGCCCGCAACCGCTCCCACTTTCGGATTCCGGAAGTGCGGGACCAGCCGCGAAACCGCATCGGGGGCGATGATGGTGTCGGCGTCGATGCCCACGAACACTTCTTCGTCGGTGAGATATTCGAGGCCGAAGTTCAGGGCCTCGGCCTTGCCGCCGTTGGGCTTGGTCAGGATCAACACCCGCCCTTCGGCTTCCTCCTGCCAAAAAGCACTGCGTGCGACCTCAAGCGTGCGATCTTTCGAGCCGTCGTCAATCACGATGACACGCAGGTTCGGATAGTCCGACCCCAGCGCGCCCTGGATGGTGCGCTCAATGACCTTCTCTTCGTTGTAGGCAGGGATGAGCACGGCCACAGCGGGACGGTAAACCTTTTCTTCGGCAGGAGTGCCATAGTGACGCTGCCTCAGGCGGTCATAGACGGCGAGAATTCCGACAAACAGCAGGCGTGAGGTCATCAGCAAGTCGCCAACGAAGAAGATCCAGGTGATGCCCATGCTCCCGGCGTCGAACATCCAGAATCCAACCCAGTTCAAGCGGGCAGCCCAGCGCTCGTTTCTCGGCAGGGGAGGCATGACGTCGGCCTTTGTCTTGCCCAGCAACTCGTAGAGAGGAACGACGCTGTAGCCGCGCGCGCGGATACCTTCGATGATGGTGGGCAATGCGAGCACGGTTTGGCGCCGGTCGCCGCCGCCATCGTGCAGCAGGATAATGTTGCCGCAGCGGATGTCGTTGGGCGCGCAGGGCGGCAGGTGCGCCAGCACGTCGTCGGAAATCTGCTTGGCGGTGCGGCGGGGATTGTCCTGCCAGTCGTTGGGATCGATCTTGTTGCCTACGGTGATGAAGCCCATGTCCTGGCTGAATTCGAGCGGGCGCACCTGATCTTCGGTGTCCGGTTCCTGGTCGATCGAGTAGGGAGGACGGAACAGAATGGTGTGCGCGCCCAGGCGGCTGGCGAAGAGCTGTTCGGTCAGGTTCAATTCCAGGCGCACGAAAGTGGAGGAGACGTTGCTGATATCGGGATGGGTGAAGGTGTGGTTGCCGATCTCATGGCCTTCGCGGTAGATGCGCGAGGTCGTACCGGCAAACTTGTCGGCCTGGATACCGATGAGGAAAAATGTCGCCGGGGCCTGTTCACGCTTCAGGACGTCGAGGATCCTGGGAGTCCACTCCGGATCGGGCCCGTCGTCAAACGTGATGGCCATCTGGTTGGGACTCGAACCGTAGCGCGCCACGCGGTAGGGCTGAGGCAGTGCATCGAAGTTTTCGTCGGTGATCAGGTCGAGATTCTGATCCACCTCGAGAGTGCGCGTGCCGTTGGCGGGACGCGCCTCGATCTTCAAAATCTCGCCATTGCCCTCCATGTCGACATCCTGGCCGGGGGGAACGTCCTTCAGCTTGTCGCTCGCGCCGGGATCGCCCGGCATATCCCACACCCGCCACAGCGAGCGGTCTTCCGAGCCCAGACGCCACAGAGCGAAGGTATCGACGCCCATGTCTTGTGCGGCGCGCATCTCGTTGAGCGCAGTTACAGCATCGAGGAACCATACGTCGTGGTGCAGGTTGTGCTCGTCGAGGTAACTGAAGTGCGGGTTCAGAGCGTCGGAATCGAAGTCAATGTCGGCTTCGGAATCGCGCGCACCCAGCCAGGCTTCCTGCACCGAGACGTTGATATCGTGGACGTCTCGAGGAAGCGCGCCCTTCTTGGGTTTTTGCACCCAGTCGTATCCGTAATTGGCGATGGCGCAGATCAGCTTGTTTTGCGGAATGACCTTCTTCGCTGCGGCCAGGTTTCTGTTAAACCAATCCTGCGAAGCCACCGGACCGGGCAGCCCCGGCGAGGGATAGTGCTCGTCATAGTTCATGAGCACGACGCCATCGGCGGCCGCCGCAGTAGCCGCATAATTGAAGTCCTGGTTGGCGGCGGGAACGCTGACGTAGAGTTTCAGACCTCTGGCGTGCAGATCCTGCGAGAGTTCGTTAAGCAGCGCGACGTATCCCGGCTGCGCCGCCTTGGGAAAGTCTTCGAAGTCCACCATCAGGCCGCGATACTGATCTCCGGCCAGAAACGTCGCTACCTGCTGGCGGAACAGACCGCGCGCGCCGGGATTGTCGAGAAAGCCGGAGATGTCAATCCAGCTGGCGCCGTCGAAATTGTTGACCAGCGGAAAGACTTCCATGCTGGTCCCTTCCGCCTTGAGGAACGACATCACCTTGTTGTCGACGCTGTGGACCATCTTGCCCTGCACCACGTCGAAATACTTGATGG
>DATFTE010000191.1:0-4221 GCA_035262225.1 Terriglobales bacterium | reverse complement strand
CGTTTGGGCGCTCCTTTGACGGGATTGGTCTTGGACAAGGCCTGTTCCTTAAGTGCGAGGTCGGCATCCAGATAGATCTGAGTGGTTTCGACCGACTCATGTCCAAGCCAAAGAGCAATCACGGCGCGATCGACTCCGGCTTGTAGCAGTTCCA
This sequence comes from Terriglobales bacterium, assembly GCA_035262225.1. Classification (GTDB taxonomy): domain Bacteria; phylum Acidobacteriota; class Terriglobia; order Terriglobales; family Acidobacteriaceae; genus DATFTE01. The sequence goes on along the minus strand of DATFTE010000191.1, from coordinate 4,067 downwards.
TGGCGGCGGCGTGCCGCAAGACATGCGGGGATACGCGTTTCTTTCGCAGGGAGGCGCAGTTTTTCCGTGCCTCCGTCACGTGGCGCGCGAGCAAGTGCTGAACGCCATCAGGGCTCAGGGGTCCACCGCGCGTACTGGGGAACAGCGTTTTGGAATCTTCTCCGCCTTGCTCCCGAACCCACGCTCGGAGGACCGCGACTGTGGGTTTGGCCAAAGGGGTACAGCGTTCTTTTCGCCCTTTGCCCCGGCAGTGTACGTGCGCGCCAGCGCCCAGCGCGACATCCTCGTGCCGCAACGAGGTCATCTCGGATAATCTGAGGCCGGTCTGCACGGCGGTGAGCAGGAAGGCATGATCACGACGTCCCAGCCAGGTCGTCCTATCCGGCGCCGCCAACAGCGCTTCAATTTCTGGCCGCGTGAGAAAACCAACCAGGGCACGTGGCTGTCGTTGGTTGGGAATGGCCAGTACGCGTTGTATGACTGCGCTCTGCGCCGGCGCCTCCAGCGAGGCGTACCGGAAGAATGACCGGATGGCCGTCAGACGCAGATTGCGGCTCCTGGGTCCATTGCGACGCCGCTTTTCCAGGTCTTCCAGAAATACGCCAATCAAGGTGCCATCCAGATCTTTCAGCTCCAACTGAGAGGGCGTCTTGCGTAGCCGTGTCTGCGCGAACTGAAGCAGCAGGCGGAACGTGTCGCGATAGGACGAGATGGTGTGAGGGCTGGCTTTGCGCTGCGTCATCAAACGCGTCGTGAAGAACGATTGCAGCAGGGCCGGAAGATTAGCGGAGTCCCGCATTCAAACCCTCCCAGCGTTTTTCCAGACGCTCGCCGGCGGCCCGCAACAACTCGGGAGTGCCGCTCAGGTACCAATAGGTGTCGGTAACGTGCGCGTGCCCGAGGTAGGTAGACAAGATTGGCAAACGTCTCTTGGGGTCCTCGCCCTTGCGATACCAGCGCAACAGCGTCTGGACCGCAAATCGGTGCCGAAAAACGTGCAGGCGCGGTCCGCGGCTGTCGTCCATGCCACGCAGCCCAATCTGCCGGGACAAGGTGTAGAACACCCGGTGCACCTCGCCTTTGTCCAGTCGGTGGCCGTTCTTATTCACCAGGAAAGGGCCTTCGGTGCGCGCACCAAAGCGGCGGTCTCGGCGTTTCGCATAATCGGCGAGAACCTTACAGGTTGAGGCATGAAGCGGAACCAAGCGGGACTTGCCAAACTTGGCTCCCCGGATCGTGAGAAGATCTTCGGACCAATCGATGTCTCCGATGTGGAGGTTCAGCGCCTCCCCCAGTCGGAGACCTGTGACTGCCAACAGCCCAAACAAGCAGTAATAAGTGCAAGGGCGCAATGGGTCAACGGAGGATCGCGTTTTGGCCGCGTTCAGTAGTGCTCTGATTTCTTGATGGGAATAGAAGTATGGTTGCGCGCGCTGCGGCCGAAACGGTAGAAGACCGAGCGGCGGAACTTCCGTTAAGGGATCGATCGCACTCCAGTGCCGGGCGAAGCCGCGCACGACGGTGAGTCGCATGGCCCACTCACCAGGTGTGTGGTGCGTATGTTGCGTTGCCCACTCCAAAGCCAGCTTCACGGTGATGTGGGAGCTGCGTTTTCGCTCCAGGAACGAGACAAAATCTTCTAGCCCGACCTCGTGTCGGGCCATCTTGAACCCCAGCCCGCGGCGCATCGTCAGGTAGTCTCGGACCGCCTTGCGGAGTCGCTTCATCGATCACCTCCTGGCCACGGCAATGCCAAGGTGTGTAAGGCGGCGACGTCTACTTTGGCGTAAATCGCCGTCGTGTTTGGGCTTTGATGCCGCAGCAGCTCGCCAATTTCATCCAGTGATCTTCCCTGCCGAAGCATGCTGGTGGCTAGCGAGTGGCGAAGCACATGCGCGCCCATGTGAGGCGACTCTATGCCGGCGTGTTTCAGAGCGCGTCTGACGATGGAGGAAAGTGTCGATGGGTTTGCAAACCCAGTTAACGGAGCCCGGTGCCGAAGAAACACACGGCGACTCGCTGAAGGCGGGCGGTCGCGCCGTAAATAGGTGGCCAGGGCCGTCCCCACGTCGGCTGGCAATGGGAGTGGAGCCGATCTCCCGCCCTTGCCGTGAATGGTAATCTGCCCCGAGGCCCAATCGATATCATCCAGGCTCAGATTGATGACTTCGCCTGCACGCACGCCGAGCCTGGCGAGCAGCAGCAGAATCGCATGGTTCCGCCGGCCAACCGCGGTTTTCCGGTTGCAACGCTTCAGCAGCTTTTCCACCGTAGGAGCGGGCAGAAATCTCGGTAAGGGGGAAAGCGACCAGCTAGGCACAGCGGGCACGCACCCAGCCAGATCGGTAGCGATTGCCCCGCGGTGTAGCAGGTATCGAAAGAACGATCGGAGCGCCGTCACCATAATCCCCGCCCGCACTGGACTCAGCTGATGCGCATGTCGGATCACGAATCCAGTGACGTCAGATGCGCGCAGCGAGGCGAGAACCGGCGTCCTGTTTTGGAATCGCTCCATCAGGAACTGATCGGCGAAAGGCACGTAGTTCTTGGCCGTTGATGGGGATCGCCCGATTTCCTGCAACAAATACCTGTGAAACTCGGCGGTGATCTTGGAACAGCCGCTGCCCACGACTACCGGCGGACACTGCTTCACGATGCCTTTCTGGCGAAGCATGAACAGCATCCGATCCAACGCTTTCGGGTCACCTCTACCAACGCGCTGTTGTCGGCGGCGATATCGCAGGAATCGATCAATGACTTGGTGGTCCAAAGCCCCAATCGGAATCTGTTGGTGCTTCAGCCAGCGGCTGAAATCGGCGATGGCGACGATCTGACGTCCGATCGAGTGGTGCGCATAACCTTGTTCGGCGACAGCAGCTGCGTACTCGTCGAGGTGTTCGCTCAAAGGGCCCTGGCGAAGCCGTTCAATCGTACGTGGGAGGGTGAAGAGTTCGTTTATCACCCTTCCAGGGTGCCAAGCGATGTCGAAAAACTATGCCGCGACGATATCGCTGAAATGCCCCTGATTGGCCGCTGAAACATCAACATGCGGCATAGTCCGGGACGCGGCATAGTGGCGAAGAGTGTGCGGATGCAGAGGTTTGTTCACGCCGCAACGCTGAGCCGCCTGTCGGCAAGCGTGCCAGACTACCTTTTCGGTGATGGGAGTATCGGCAGTGTGGCGCGTGCCGCCAGGAAATAACCAGATCGCAGGCTTGCGGCGCAGCCGCTTATAGTGCTGCCGGAATTCTTCGAGCAGACGGGGGCTGAGTATGAGGTCGCGATCCTTGCCGCCCTTGCCTCCCTGAACGTGCAGCACCATTCGAGGTGAGTCGACGTCGGAGATCTTCAGGGCAGCCACCTCGGCTCGGCGCATGCCGGTGGCATACAGTGTCATCAGAATGGTGCGGTAGAACGGCGTCGGTGCAGCTTGGATCAGGCGGGCGACCTCGTCCGGACTCCAGATGATGGGCAGGTGTATGTCCTTCTTTGGGTATGGCATCTCGTGTCCGCGCCAACGTTTGTTCAAGACCGTGAAATAGAAGAAGCGCATCGCGCCGACCATCTGATTGACTGTGTTGGCCGAGAGTTTTCGATCAGTGAACAGATGGGCCGTGTATTGGCGAATCTGTTGGGGCGTGAGGCGTTCAGGCGGGCATTGGAAATAGCCGGCCAAATCGTGGAGCACGCGCAGGTAAGCGCGCGTGGTACCTTCGGTGTAGTTACGGCGCGCGATCTCCTCGCGCGTCACTTTTTCGTAATGGGTCACAGGGGCCTCCTTGTGACCCGAACTTACCGCTCTACACTCACTAACGCTACGGGTGCGCCACGCGAAGCGTCTGCCGTAAGGCTTAGTTCAAGTGGCGTTTCCTTCCATTACCGACCGGTTATGGAACGGTGCGGCCCACTTTGACGGAACACCGTGTTTTCTGCCGAAGTGTCCGATACCGATGACCCCATGGCGGTCTATCTTAAAGAGTTACGCCGAATTCCCTATGGATCGCGCCGAGGAAATCGCGTGCATGGAACACGTGAGAGCCAGGAACGAAATGGCCGAAGCCGCCACG
>DATFTE010000190.1:0-3859 GCA_035262225.1 Terriglobales bacterium | reverse complement strand
AGCCCAGGACATATCCGAAGAAGCCGCCGTTTTGCGCCCGACAATGGCCTAGCACCTGGGCGAGATCATCCAAGGCCTGCGCTCCGGCGCCCCGTTCCGGCGGGGCCAGACGGAAGATCCGCTCCGTTTCGCTGCCGCTGGTTGTCGGGAAAATCGTCCGCGACGGGAGAGCTTTCAGGTAGTCGGCAGCGACCTGAGTGACGCGATCGGCCAGGGCGCGAAACTCATCCGGGGAGGTTTCGAGGGCGTTCATGCGGCTGATTCTACTCTCGGCCCCCTGCCTTTTCGGCTTGCCGGGGCCGCCTTCATTGCACGCTCACCGCGGCCCTAGAGTCTGAGTCCATCCTTCCATCGTCCCCTACTCTCGCTGCCCGCTAAAGCGGACATTTCATGTGCTAGTTCGACCGGACATTTGATGTGCTAACGACACGCAGTGAATCTGTTATTGACAAGCGCACCTGTTTGGCTCAAACTCTGCGGCAATACGCGCCAATTTGCCGCTTCCAGCCTGCGACCCTAAACTCTGGCCGGTTTGGGCACAGAAAACTATGGCCTCGCCCCCGCTGTCGCCATCACCCTCTGCCGGGGTGCCAGGGATGCCGGCACCCGCTCCTGTCCTCGACCGCCGCTCAACATCCTCTCAGCCCAACCCTGACCCCATGACCATTTTCAGCACGCTGCGCGCCGTTATAGCCGGCGAGCCGTACGATTCTGCCATGGTACTGGGAGCGATCGCCGAGGCCGCTCAGGCCCTCACCGGCGCCAAGGCCACGGCGCTCGCGATGCGGCGCGAAGGACTGGTCATTTGCCGTGCCCGCTGCGGTGATACCGCGCCTGAGCTTGGCTCCCGCCTCAGCATCGATTCTGGCATCTCCGGCGAGTGCCTGCGCACGGGGAAAGTGCTGCGCTGCGACGACACAAGCAAAGACCTGCGCGTCGATCCCCTGGTGTGCCACCGGCTCGGGCTGCGCTCGATTGCCGCCGTGCCTTTGCGGGGCAGGCGGGGAACCATGGGCGTGCTCGAGGCCTTCTCGACCCGTCCCTACGCCTTCGCCGAAGAACATATGGACTACCTGATTCGCCTGGCGGAACTGGCCGAAATGGCCCGCATGCGTGAATCGGGGGTCTTCGAGGCCGTCGTTGAACCCAAGCGTGAGTTGCCGGCGCCCCCGACTCCGGAGGCGGCGCGAACCAGCGCCGCTGCCGGAGCCCTTCTTTGGGCCAAGGATCTGCTGTCGGTGCACATGCGTGCCCGCTTCGACTCCCGGAAGGCTGGGCTCGCGCTAGGCATCATCGCCATTCCTCTGCTGCTACTCCTCGGTTTTTCTGGCTGGAATTCCCGCCAGAAGCCTCCGGTTACAGAGGCCGCAAAGACGGTGCAGCCACGGACTGTCGCGATGACCGAGGCTGGACCTGCAGCCAGTTCCGCAGTCGTGTTTAAGCCGAGTCCGGTGCATGCCAGCGCAGCCAGCTCGAGGCCTCCCATTCAAGAGGCAGCGACGCGCGAGGCCGAACAGCCCGCAGCACAAACCCTGGCTTCAATTCCTCCGGCCGCACCGCCGGCTGGCGAACCGTCTCCTCCAGGCACTGACGCAGCCGCTGCCCCGGTTGCGCCACCCGAACTGCCCAAACTGACGAATATCCCCCCGGACCGATCCTCCCTCACCGCGCTCGCCTCGGTGCCGGTCGACATGCCGGCATTCGGGTCGCCGGTTTCCCAGGGCCTCTCGGGCGGAACTCTGCAGCACAAGGTCATGCCCGTCTACCCCCTGGCCGCGATACCGCTGCGCCTGAGTGGGACTGTTGTCCTGGATACAACCATCGACGAAAAGGGGAACGTCGCGGACGTGAAGGTGGTCAGTGGTCCCCCGCTTCTGACGGCCGCCGCGATCGACGCCTTGCGCCAGTGGCACTACAGCCCGTTTCTATTGAACGGCAAGCCCGTGAAGATGCAGAAACAGGTTTCCATCATCTTCCACGAACCATAGTTGGGAGAGTTGGATGCCCGAAATCTGGGATGGCGGAAGTTCTCCGTCCGCATCCCGGTCTTGCCTTTCACGCCTAAGACAGGTTCAGCGCGCGTCTGATGGTGCCGCGCTCCTTCTGGATTTTTTCCTGCAACAGCGTGATCGCGTAGATCAGTTGCTCGGGCCGTGGCGGGCAACCCGGCACGTACACGTCAACCGGAATCACCTGGTTCACACTTTGTACCAGGGCATAATTCTGGAACACGCCGCCCGAGGTGGCGCACGCGCCCATGGAGATCACCCATTTCGGCTCGGGCATCTGCTCCCAGAGCTGGCGGATCACCGGCGCCATCTTGTTTGAGACCCGGCCGGCAATGATGATCAGATCCGACTGCCGCGGCGACGGCCGGAACACTTCTGCGCCGAAGCGGGCAATATCAAAGCGCGACGCTCCCATCGACATCATCTCGATCGCGCAGCAAGCCAGCCCGAACGTCATCGGCCAGATGGAGTTCTTCCGCATCCAGTTGATCGCGGAATCGAGGGTGGTGAGGACTACCCCCTCCGGCGTGGGGTTGCCGTAGATCAGATCCTTCACTACCTTTTTGCCGTCCTCGACCGCTACATAGGGACCGAAATTCATCTCTTCCGCCATGAGCTCATTTTAGATCATCCGGAGAATATCTGACGATGTACACACCCGGACTCGGTGCGCGCCCGCATCGAAACCGTCCAGCACCGAGTTGTGGTGGGAAATAATTTGTTCGAAGGGCAGAACCCTCGTGTCGGCGGTCATGTGTCCATCGGCTGCCAGGATGACGTCGTGACCCAGGCTCACCGCCCGGCGCACGGTGGTGTCGATGCAGTATTGAGTCATGCAGCCCGAGACCACCAGTCGCTGAATGCCGCGCGCCTTTAGTTCGTCGCCCAGGGCGGTTTCGAAAAATGCGTCGCAGGCGCTTTTGTGGACAACCGGTTCCCCGCTGCGCGGCGCAATCTCCCTCCGGATGGGCCAGCCCGCCGTATGCGGCTCCAGCCGGTGGCCGGGACCGCCATCGGTGCTGGACATAAATCACGGGTAGAGACACCCTACGCGCCCGGTCGATGAGCGCCGCAATCCGCCCCACCGTTTCGTCGAACGCCCGGTCGATCTCCATCGGGCGAGCAAGGTTCTCGAGAGCCAGAATTCCCTGCTGAACATCGACCACGAGGAGTGCAGTTCCGGCCGCGCGCATAACCAAGTTTAACAATCGTTCGGGGAAGAGCACGAATTTTACTCCGGTCCTGAAGCCGGCATCACGCCCGACCCGCGCTCTCACGGGTTCAGCACAATCTTCCCGAACATGCGGCTCTGAGCCATGTATTCATGCGCCGCCTGCGCCTCCTTGAGACTAAAGGCCCGATCCACCACTGGCTTCAGCTTCCCGCTGAATACGTGTTTCAACACCTCGTGCAGTTCGCCCATGGTCCCCATGTAAGAGCCGAGGATGGTCAACTGGCGGGAATACACAAATCGCAGATCCACACCCACGTCCGGCCCGGTGGTGGCTCCGCAGGTGACGAGAGTGCCCGCTGGGCGCAGCGACTTCACGCTTTCCTCCCAGGTGGATTTGCCGACATGTTCCATGACAATATCCACCCCACGCCTGGCGGTAATCCGCCGCACTTGTTCGGAGATCTTCTCGGTGTAGTGATTGATGACGTGATCGGCCCCCAACTTCCGCGCCAGTTCTCCCTTGCGATCGTCGCCTGCGGTGGCGATCACCGTGGCGTTGAAGAGCTTCGCCACCTGAATGCCGGCAATTCCCACGCCGGAGTTGGCGCCCAGCACCAGCACCGTCTGTCCCGGGCGAATCCCGGCCCTCCCCACCAGCATGTGCCACGCCGTCAGG
>DATFTE010000189.1:0-48425 GCA_035262225.1 Terriglobales bacterium | reverse complement strand
CGGGAAATTGCCCGAGTTCACGGCGTTCCAGAAGTCGGTTAGATCGTATTGGTGATTCGCCTGGTCGGTGTAGCCAATCATGGCGGTAGAACTCGGCGGCAGATGGTGCTGGTTCGCCGTCGAGGCATAGTACTCGAACGGCTCGTGGTGCGCGCTGTAGTCGGGCACCGTGGCGCCGCCGAGGTTCGTGCTCTGCGCTCCGCAAACCGCAGGATTCTTCCCGTCCCAGGATTGCGTCGGTTTGAAGCCGCCCTGGAACCATCCCCAGGTAATGCCCTTCGCATTCAGCAGGTCGCCGATGTTCTTGCCCAGCATCGCGACCTGGGTCGGGCTGCCGCAATCATCGTAGTAAGGATCGGGGTCGCCAATTACGCTGGTGGCAATCACGCTGCCCGTCAGATCGCCGATGGTGTGCGAGGCGTCATACGGCGTGGTATTGCCGGAAACCAGGTTGATCGCCCCCGGCGTCGACGGCCCGTACATCGTGTCGTAGGAGTTGTCGCTCATGGCGAAGGCCTGCGCATAGTTCCACATCGCGGTCACGGTGTTGCCGTCGTAGTAGCCCATTACCAGTGAGGTGCCGTATCCGTAGTCCGGGCAGGTTCCGTCCGAACCCACTCCCAGAAATTGGACGAACTTGTCCAGCAGTCCGGCGTCGTACCCCTGTTGCTCCGGCGTGTAGTCGTGGTCCTGGTCGCAGGTGTAGTTCTGCGAGCGGTCAAGGCGAAACGGCTTGTGAGTATTCTGGTTGTGGTAAAGCAGCGCATTGGTCAGGCCGTTCACTCCAGGGGTTCCTGTTGCCGCCTTAAAGGTGGGCTCGCCTGCCTTATTGGCCGCAACCGGGTAGGTGCCGAAGTAGTGGTCAAAGGAAACGTTCTCCTGAAAGATGACCACCAGATGTTGCACAGGAGTCGTGGTAGCCGACGGTCGCGGCGCGGCGAAAACCGGCAACGTGCTTCCCACCAACAGCGTGGCGACAGCGGCAACCAGTGCCGCAGTTTTTACGGATGTCGAATCCGAGGATCGGGATGTCATAGCTATTCCTCCAATGAAGAATCAGTCAATGCTCGCGCCAGCTCTCGCTTGCAGCAGTGCGCCAGGTTTACCGTTTATTTCGGGAAATCGGGGCCTGGGGTGATTGCAAAACCCTCATAACTTAGGCGAGCAAGGTTGCAGGATTGTTTCACGCACGTTAAAGGCGAATGAATTTCGAGGAAGGAACCGGCAGGAATACTCCCGCCGAAGAAGGCAGACAGACGGGCGATTTAAGGACTATTGCCGCTCCATAGTCTCATCAATCACAACTTTGCCGCCCTTGTCGACGGTGACGACGCGATGCAGGTCCTTGTAGCCGGGGAAAGTGACATCCACCACATAAGTACCGGGGTTGAGGTAGAAGTCAGCCGGCGAAGCCTTGTCGATAATGCGCCGGTTAACCGCAATCTGCGCCCCCTTGGGATTGGTCTTGATGCTGACCACGCCCATGCTGGAGGTATCGCCGCCACCAAAGACTTTCTTGAATTTGCTGACCGTCTTGATGTCATCCGTTTGCCCCAGCGGGTGCATGTTCGGAGCGTAACGGAACGTCTGGCCCGATTGCAGGTTCGCGGTGGTGGTCTCGTCGAGGTAGCCGGCTTTCCTCAGCAGTAGAGTGTGGCTACCGGGCTTATCCAGCACCAATTGCGTCGGCGTGATGTGCCCGGTGTCTTTTCCATCGAGAACGATTGTGGCTCCCGGCGGATCGCTGGCCACGGAAACCTGCGCTGCCAGTTGCGCCAGCTGAATCACCAGCACCGATTTGCTTGCCGACGCCACTTCAATCGTTCGCGACTCCGATCCGTAGCCTGCCTTGCTGACCGTCACCGCGTGCTGCCCGGGGACCAGGCCGGCCACATTGTATGGACTCATCCAGGAGTTGTCCGTACGGCCGTCTATCGTGATTTGCGCGCCCGCTGGAGTGGTATTCACGGTGAGTTCGCCAGGAATCGCAGTTGGCGCCGGGGGCGGCGTCCTCGCACCCTTTTTCCTGCTGTTGCTGGCAAGATATTTCGGCTTTACCGAAACTTCCGGCGCCTCCGCAGCGGCCGGTTCTGGTGCAGGTTGTTCCGCCGCCGGAGCCGGCTGCGCCGAAGGTGTGGCGAGCGGCGTCGCGGGTGCTGCGGCGGGCTGGGGCGCCGGCGTCGCGGCAGCGGCGGGCGCGGGCGCCGGCCCGCCGTCATCGTCGGTATTTTCGTTATGAATGTGAAACGCGATGGCCACAATGATGAGAAGAATGACGCCCACGGCGGCGGCGATCGAATACATGAAGAGCTTCGGCGGAGTCTTCTTGATCTCGGTAACCGCCTTCTTTGCGACCTCGCGCGGCTGCACTTTCGGCTTGTCGGGAACCGAGGAGGGACGGAGAACAGTCGCCGGCAAAGAATCAGCTGCGGCTTCAGGTTCGGCCGCCTGGGGTGGGGGCGCCAGGTAAACTTCTTTCAACGGAGGCAACTCATCCAGATCGGAAAAACTTAAACCGCCGGACCCCGCCTGGTGAGCCGATTCGTCCACCATGGGATCGACGGGCAGCTTGGGCAGCGCCTCAGCCGGCGCACTTTCCACTTCTGGCTCCACGGTCGCTGCCGGGAGCGTCTCCGGGTGCTCGGTGGCCAAAGCTTCCACCGACGCCTTCACACACGAGTTGATAAACTGCGCCGCCGGATCCAGTTTCGGCACAGGCGACACATCCTTACTCACCGCCGGGGTCTTTCCGCCACTCCATCCTGCGGCTGCGGCTGCGGCCGCTGCCTTGGCGGGTGGTGCGGGAGCTGCCTGCACCTCAAACTCGGGCGCCTCAGCCTTGGTTTGCGCAGAGGCTGAGGGGACTTCGGCCCTCTTTTCGACCGCCGGCTTCGCCGGTGCTGTCGTGGTAATTGCCGGAGGCTCGGCCGCCGCCGGATCCGCCACCGGGGCCGGCTGCTGGGCCGTGACCGGAGCGTTCACCGCCGGCTTCATTTTCCCCGGAGCATTCAATCCCTGCGGCGGTTGCGTGCTTTTCCTTGCCGCACTCCTGGTCGAACTCTCCTTGCAGCGCTCCAGGTCGTTCACCAGTTCCTGGCCCGACTGGTACCGTTGCTCAGGATTCCTGGCGATCGCCTTCATGACCACTTCGCTTAGCGCGGGATGTACCTTGCGGTTCACCTGGTCCGGCGCCACCGGCGTCATCTCCAGGATGGATTGCCGGACTTGCTCGGCATCCTCCCCTTCGAACGCCTTGCGTTCGGTCACCATCTCGTAAAGAATTGCCCCCAGGCTGAACAGGTTGGAACGCGCATCGAGCGCCTCGCCGCGCAACTGCTCGGGCGACATGTAGTGCAGTACTTCCGGCGCCGCGCCTGCTGCCTCGGCCGGGTGCGCTCCCATCAGCGAGACTCCAAAGCCCAGCAGCTTGACGATGCCATCCCACTGCACCATGATCTTCGCCGGCTCCAGGCTGGCATGAACCACGTTGTGGGTGTGCGCATGATCGAGCCCCTGGCAGCTCTGTCGCGCGATGTCCTGGATATCCCAGATGGAAAACCCTTCCTTGCGCGCCATCATGGTGGCGATGCTATTACCCTGCACATACTCCATCGCCGCGCAAAACAGACCTTCGATCTCCCCCGCGCCATATAGCAGAGCGATGTTATGACTGTTGAGCGCCTTACTGCGGTCCGATTCCTCAAGGATGCTTTCGACTAACGTTCCCCGGTGGTCGCCCAACACCTCGAGCGTCAAAGTCTTAAGCGCAACCGTCTGCCCGCTCTCTGGATCCGACGCCTTGAACACCGACCCACGGTAAGACTTTCGAATCTCGCTCTGAATTTCAAACCGCCCGATTTTATTCGACATTTCTCGCTCGCCTCGCTTGCGCGAAGAAGGGGGTTCCGCTCCTCGGAGAGCGGCTGGCACACCTTTTTGGGGAAGGGATAGGATTAGGATAACTTCACTGTGCATTCCGTCGTGAGTTACGAAAGTACCCGCGAACCTGCTGTGTTCTGAAAGGGATAGAAGTCAAGCATCGGTCAAGGCTGTAAGTCAGCGGGTTGCCATGTCACCGCGACGCACTGTTCGGCGGCCTGACTGTCTTACCGCAGCAACCCTGGGCCCCGCATGACATTTGTCAGACCGCCCGCCTGACGATGCCCACTGGCAGCCTCCCCGCCCGGCACCGACCATGGATCGGGGGATGGATGATTTCGGTCCTCGCACCCCACCGGCGGGTTGTAGACCTCGGCTCCATCCTTTATCCTGATTTCATTGTAGGGTCATGCCGGTGGGCATGCGTGGTCTTCCAGGAACTGCCATGACTCTGACTCGCTTTGTCCGCAAGAATGCCTTCCGCAACAAGCGCCGCAGTCTGCTCACGGTCGCGAGCATCGCCTTCTCTCTTCTGCTGCTGACCCTGATGATGACCATCTGGCACGCCTTCTATAACTCCGAGCCCAGTGCGCAGTCAGCGCAACGCCTCATCACGCGCCACAAGGTTTCTCTCGTGTTCTTCCTGCCCGCCTCCTACCGGGAGAAGATTCGCTCCATGTCCGGGGTCAAGCACGTGGTCAATCAGACCTGGTTTGGCGGAATCTATAAAGACGACAAGCCGGAGAACTTCTTCGCGCAGTTCGGCACCGATCCCGACGAGTTCTTCGACGTCTACCCGGAGTTCAATATTCCTCCCGATCAACTCGAGGCCTGGAAGCACGACCGCGCCGGCTGCGTTGTCGACAGCGATCTCGCCAAGCGTCATGGCTGGAAGATCGGAGACCGAATCAATCTCAAGGGAACGATTTTTCCTGTCAACCCGGAACTGACGATTCGTGGGATCTATACCTCACCTTCTCCCACGGATTCCGTCTATTTCAATAACACCTATATTGACGAGGGCTATCCGGAGGTGAAGGGGCGCGTCGGCTTCTTCGGTGTAATGGCGGACTCGGCGCAGGATGTTCCCAAGGTGGCGAAGGAAATTGACGAGGAGTTCCGCAATGCTCCCCGTCCCACCAAGACCGAAAGCGAACGCGCCTTTCAGCTCAGCTGGATCGCCACCCTGGGCAACGTCAAGGCGTTCATCCTGAGCATCTGCATGGCCGTGGTGTTTGCCACGCTGCTGGTTTCCGCCAACACGATGGCGATGTCGATTCGCGAGCGCACCCGTGAAGTGGCTCTGTTAAAGACCCTGGGCTTCACACGCCGCACGGTGCTGGGCCTGTTCATCACTGAAGCGGTCATTCTTTCTTTGGCTGGTGGGCTCCTGGGAGCCCTGGGCGCCTCATTGCTGGTCATCGCCATGGCCCACTCACCGCAGGGCGGCCTGTTCCTCGGCGGTCTGCGAGTCTCTGCTTCCACGATGACGTTCGCTCTGCTCATCGCCGGGCTGGTAGGCTTTGTGAGCGCTTTCATCCCCTCGTACTACGCGTCGAAAACCAACATCGTCGATGGACTCCGCCACATTGGATAGCTGACTCATGACCCTGACACGATTCGTGACCAAGAACGCGTTCCGCAATAAGAGACGCAGCCTGCTGACCGTTCTCAGCATCGGCTTTTCGCTGTTGCTCCTGACACTGATGATGACCATCTGGCGCAGCTTCTATATCGACAAGGGCACGACCCAGTCGGCGCAGCGCCTGCTGGTGCGCCACAAAGTCTCGCTGGTGTTCAATCTGCCCGCCTCCTATCGGGAGAAAATCCGGTCCATCCCCGGTGTCACCCAGGTGGTCAACCAGCAATGGTTCGGCGGGCAGTACAAGGACGACAAGCCGGAAAACTTCTTCGCCCAGTTCGGTACCGATCCCCAGGAACTGCTCAAGGTCTATCCCGAATTTCAGATACCCGCGGAGCAGGTCGAAGCCTGGCAGCATGACCGCGCCGGCGCCATCGTCGACGCCGAACTCGCCAGGAAGTTCGGCTGGAAGATCGGCGATCGGCTGAACATCAAGGGCGTCATCTTTCCCCTGAACCTCGAACTGACCATTCGCGGCATATTTACCGCCCCGACGACGACCCAGACCATCTATTTCAACAAGACCTATCTCGACGAAGGCTATGCCGAGGCCAAAGGCAACGAAGGCGTCTTCGCCGTCCTGGTCGATTCCCCGCAGGACGTTGCCCGCGTCGCCAGTGCGATTGACGAACAGTTTCGCAACGCGCCCAAGCCCACCAAGACCGAGACCGAGCGCGCCTTCCAGCTCGACTTCGTGCAAATGCTGGGCAACGTCAAAGCCTTCATTCTGAGCATCTGCTCGGCGGTAGTCTTCGCCATCCTGCTGGTCTCGGCCAACACCATGGCGATGTCCATCCGGGAACGCACCCGCGAAGTGGCCCTGCTCAAAACCCTGGGATTCACCCGCAACAGCATCCTCGGCTTGTTCGTCGGCGAAGCCGTCTCGCTGGCGTTGGTAGGAGGAATCGTCGGAACCCTGATCGCCTACGTCGTCGTCTTTGGCATGCAGAAACAAGGAGGATTCATGACCGGCATGGCCGTCACCCTGCCCACGGTGTTCGTGGCCCTGCTGGTAGCGGCGCTGGTGGGATTTCTCAGCGCCTTTATCCCCTCCTACCATGCCTCCCAGGTCAACATCGTTGACGGCCTGCGCCACATCGGATGATGCGGAAAAGGAGCACATGGCAATCCCTCTGAGCTACAACGTCCGGAACCTGCGCCTGCGCAAGGGACTGACGGTCATGACGGCGCTGGGCATCGCCCTCACCGTCGCCACCGCCATCTTCATCATGGCCTTGCTGGCCGGCCTCGATCGCGCCTTTGGCACCACCGGAGATCCCCTGAATATTCTCGTTCTCCGTAAAGGATCGACCTCGGAACTCTCCGCCGGTGGCGTCGCCCGGGATGACATGCAAACCATGAAAGACCTGCCGGGCGTGGCCCGGAACAGCCAGGGCGAACCCCTGGTTTCCGGTGAAGACATTCTCGTCATCGTTCTTCCCCGCCGGGACGGCACCGGCGAAGTCAACGTGACCACGCGCTTCCTCACCCCGCTGGGAATTGAGATGCGCCCCAAGATCAAGCTCATCGCCGGCCGCTGGTTCACTCCCGGCCAGCACGAAGTGGTTGTCAGCAAGTCGATCAACGCCCGCTTCTCGAAGACCAACATCGGTGACAGCATGCAGATTGGAACCGGCCAATGGACCGTCGTCGGCATCTTCGACGGTTCCGGCACGGCCCATGACTCGGAAATCTGGGGCGACATCAACCAGCTCACCGTGGATTTCGAACGCACCCAGTATTCTTCCGTGCTCATGCGCGCCACCGATCCGGTCTCGGCGGAAGCGCTGAAGAACCGTGTGACCGACGACCAACGTCTCAAACTCGCCGGCATGCTCGAGCCCGACTACTACTCCTCGCAGACCAAGTCCGGCCAGCCCATCAAGTTTGTGGGTCTCATCGTGGCCATCATCATGGCCATCGGCTCCAGCTTCGCGGCCATGAATACCATGTACGCCGCCGTCGCCTACCGCGGACGCGAAATCGCTACCCTGCGCGTGATCGGCTTTACCAAGCCCAGTATCCTGACCTCCTTCGTCATCGAGTCGCTGTTGCTGTCTCTGCTGGGTGCGCTGGTGGGCATACTTCTGATGTTGCCCTTTAACGGCATGGCCACCGGGACCTCGAACGCCGTCACCTTCAGCGAAGTCGTCTTCCGCCTGCAGATGACGCCTGTCGTCGTCTCCCTGGCCATCGCCTTCGCCATCCTCATGGGTTTGATTGGAGGCCTGGCGCCTGCCTGGCATGCCGCTCGTCAGGATATTTTGGGAGCCTTACGTGGATAAGGAAATTGCAACTTGCGTGAAGACGCCATCATCATTGGATCAACATGCCGATTGACGCCAGACATCACGACTTGCAAAGCCTGCGCATCGACCGCAGCCAGCGCAGCAATGGCGAGGGCGAGCCACCGGTCTGGGCCAAGCGCTACATCCTGGGCGGAATCGCCCTCCTCCTGGTGCTCGGCGTTGTCGCGCTCGCCTACCGGCTGCTCTCCTCGGGTATGCCTGAGGTTGAGGCCACCCGCGCTACTGCGGAATCGAGCGACGTCGGTGGCATCGTTCTCACCGCCAGCGGCTACATCGTGGCTCATCACAAGATCAACGTGAACTCCAAGGTCACGGGGCGTGTCGCCTGGATCGGCGTGGAAAAAGGCGACAAGGTGAAAGAAGGCCAGGTCCTGGTTCGCCTGGAAGACCAGGAATTCCGGGCGCAGTACGAACAGGCCAGGGGGGCAACCGAAACCGCTCGCGCCTATCTCGAAGAGCTGGAGCACGGCTCTCGTCCCGAAGAGATTCAGCAAGCGCAACACAATCTCGACGAAGGCCGCGCCACGGCGTTCAACGACAAGATTACTCTCGACCGCACTCGCGAACTCTTCAACGAAGGCGTGATGTCAAGACAGAACCTCGATGACGCCACTGCCAAGTACGAGGCCGACCAGCAGAAAGTGAACTCGCTGAACCAGTCGTTCACGCTTTCGAAACTCGGCCCCCGAACCGAAGAAATCGCCCGCGCCAAGGGCCAGCTCCTTCAGGCGGAAGGCGCCGAAGCTTATGCGAAATCCCTGCTCGACGCCACGGTCATCCGCGCTCCCGTCACCGGCACCATCCTCGAGCGCACGGCCGAGAAAGGCGAACTCGTCACTGCGCAATTTGCCAGCGGCGCCGCCGGGGGCCCGCAAGGTGAAGTCGTTGCCTTGGCCGATCTCAACGATTTGCAGGTCGAACTCGACATCGCCCAGGATGATTTCTCCAAGCTGACTCGCGACCAGAAGGGCGTGGTCACGACCGATGCCTTTCCGGATCGCAAGTACGATGGCCAGATCGCGGAAATCTCTCCCGAGGCCGATCGTCAAAAAGCCACGGTGCAGATCAAAGTCAAAATCCTCAACCCTGACTCGTATCTGCGCCCGGACATGAACGCCACCGTCAAGTTTCTGGCCGAGCCCAAGCAGCAGGCCGGAAGTTCTCGGCCCTCGGGTGTGTTCGTGCCCACCACCGCGGTGCGCGATCGTGATGGCAAGAAAGTCGTATTCCTGGCTTACAACGGCAAGGCCCTGATGCGCGAAGTGCAAATCCTCGCGCAGCGCAGCGGAGGCCTGCTGGTCAGCGGCCTCAATGGCGGAGAAGACGTGATTACCGCCGCCCCTGCCGACTTGAAAGACGGCGCCAAGATCAAAATCAAAGGACAATCATGAGCACTGCTACAGTCAATACCCAGACCGCGACGCAAACCAAAATCGTTCAGGCCCGCAACGTCAGCAAGGTTTTCAAGCGCGACGCGTTCGAAGTCAAAGCCCTCGACGATGTTTCCCTCGAAATTGGTGCAGGAGAATTTCTCGCCCTCATGGGCCCTTCGGGGTCGGGCAAGACCACGCTGTTGAACATGATCGCTGCCATCGATCGCCCCACCGCCGGCGAACTGCTGGTGTTGGGCGACAACATCTTCCGCTTCTCCGACGCCCAGTCCGCCCGCTGGCGCAACGAGCACATCGGCTACGTCTTCCAAACCTTCAACCTCATCCCGGTTCTGACAGCCTTCGAAAACGTTGAACTGCCCCTGCTGCTCACCAAGCTCACACCCGCCCAGCGCCGCGATCATGTGATGACCGCGCTCAAGCTGGTCGGCCTCGAGGAGCGCGTCAATCACCTGCCCAAGCAGCTCTCCGGCGGACAGGAGCAGCGTGTCGCCATCGCCCGCGCTATTGTCAGCGACCCTACGCTCTTGCTCGCTGATGAGCCCACGGGAGATCTCGACAGCCATTCCGCCACCGAGATCCTGGAAATCCTGAAGAGATTAAATGAGAGCTTTCAGAAGACGATTGTGATGGTCACGCACGATCCGCATGCGGCATCTTACGCACACGTCGTCCGTCACTTGGAGAAGGGCATGCTGCTGCCGGCGTGACCGAGCCTCGCGGTTTTCTTCACGCCCGCTGGTATTCGCTGCGTCCGTCGCGGGTCCCGTTCGCAATCTTTGCGAAGCCGTTTTTGCGATCGCGCATGGCGGCTCGAGAGACGCAGCTCCGCTGCGTCTCTTCACCGCGTATGCGCACATCACATTTTCGGGCCCACCACCGCTGTTCCGGCGACTAACGCACTGTTTGAGGGATCGGCTACCCACTGCCAAGCGCGGCGTCCGTTGTCGCGTACCACCGCCCGCGCCTCGCCGTATTCCACCAGCCGGTTCAGGACGGTGGTGACCGATGCCAGGGGATCCTTGTGCCGCAACAACACGGGTGCGGCCTTCCGCTGAATGTGCTCGCACACTTCCCGCGCCCCCAGCGGATGATCCGCTTCCATCAGCACCATCCGGCACGCTTTCGTAAACCCCGGCTGACGTCCCCCGCTCTTCCGGTCCACCAGTTCCAGCAACTCGTCGTTCAGAACTTCGTCACCAAACAGGTTCGCCAACCCAACAATCGTCTGTTTCACCGTGCCGATCCGCTTCATCACATCCGCCCGCTGGCGCATCAACTGCCGCAATTCTTCATGTGCTGCGCGCACTACCTCCTGCACATGCGGATCATTACTTCCCGGAAGGTCCCTCTTCCCGTTTACCCCAGTTCTCCCATTTTCCATAACCATCCTCCCGAACCGGACACCTTGCCCGTGAATCGGTTCCCCATCGGCCCCTGCCGTCAATCAGCTAGAAGTGATACGCATTTCCATAGCGCATCGTTCCATTTTTTCATCGCACACGAGCTGGACCAGAAGCGCACACTGCACGAACTGCTTTTAAATGGTTAGACGCAAGAAATCGGGAAAAGTATAGACAAAGTTATGATTAATTCTGCGTCCTGTTTTCTACCTTCTGCGAGCTCTGCGGATTCTCTCGCCCCGCTGCCCCGTCGCTTTCGATCAGAGAGGGGCTGTTCTTGACTCCCGAACAGCCTCCGAATAGAGCTCACTTACTTCAGGCTGGCAATATCAATCACAAACCGGTAGCGCACATCGCCCTTCACGGTCCGCTCGTAGGCTTCGTTGATCTGCTGGATCGGAATTACTTCCACATCCGACACAATCTTGTTTTTCCCGCAGAAGTCCAACATCTCTTGCGTCTCCCGGATGCCGCCAATCATCGACCCCGCCAGGCGCCGCCGCTTGGGAATCAGGGAACCCGCCGACAGAGGAACCGGATCCGGCAGCCCCACCAGCACCATCGTTCCGTCCCGCCGCAGCAGGTTGAGATAGGTGTTGTAATCGTGCGCCGCCGATACCGTATCCAGGATGAAATCGAATCTGCCTGCATTCTTCTCGAACACCGCCGCATCGCGGGTCGCCAGGAAATCATCCGCTCCCAACCGCAAGGCATCCTCGCGTTTATTCGCAGAGCGGCTCAGGACCGTC
Organism: Terriglobales bacterium; assembly: GCA_035262225.1. Taxonomy (GTDB): domain Bacteria; phylum Acidobacteriota; class Terriglobia; order Terriglobales; family Acidobacteriaceae; genus DATFTE01. The sequence continues at coordinate 37,052 of DATFTE010000189.1, read as the reverse complement.
ACATGCGCGCCCAGCGCCTTGGCCAGTTTGACGCCCATGTGTCCCAGTCCCCCCAGGCCCACCACCGCCACCTGGTCGCCTGCCTTCACGCCAAAATGACGCAGCGGCGAGTAAGTGGTAATCCCGGCGCACAACAAAGGTGCCGCTCCCTCGAGTGGCAGTCCCTGGGGAATGCGCAGCACATAATTCTCATCCACGGTGATGCGCGTCGCGTATCCGCCATAGGTCGGCGTTTTCTTATCCTGTTCAAAACTGTTGTAGGTCAGGCTCAGGTTGTCGCAGAAGTGCTCTTCGCCCGCCTTGCACTCAGGACAGGTGCGGTCGGAGTCCACAAAGCACCCCACGCCCACCGTGTCGCCCACCTTCCATTTCGTCACCTTGCTGCCAACCTTTGACACCTTGCCGATGATCTCGTGCCCCGGCACCATGGGAAAGGTCGAATTCGCCCACTCATTACGTGCCTGATGAATGTCCGAGTGACACACGCCGCAATAAAGAATGTCGATCAGCACATCATGCGGCGCTGGTTCCCGCCGCTCGATGGTGAACGGAGCCACCGGCGATGTCGCCGAGGCCACCGCATACGCCGCCGTTTTCAACTTGCCCGCACTCTGCTGGGCAATTTCCTTCTCTGCCGCAACACTCATAAACCGACTCCTTATAATAAAAATTGATTGTCCATCCGGGATCGAAAGAATCGTCGAGACGTGACATTCATTGGATGTCTCCCGGCACAAATCGACTCTCTGGAAGTCCTCCGCGCGTTGTAGAATGCCTTCCGGTTTTCCCGCTGGAAGTTCGCTCCGAGCTCACCTGACGGAGGCCGTTATGCTGCGCATTCTGCTCCTCACCCTGATTGTCTCCCTGCTGTCCCTTCCCCTGTACGGCCTCGGTTTCAACACCACCACTTACTTCGCCGGCGTCTCCCCCAACTCGGGTGCAGCCGGCGATTTCAACGGCGACGGCAAACTCGACCTGGTCATCGCCGACTCCTGCCAGAACAGCTTGTGCGACACCGTTGGCGTGGTCAGCGTTCTGCTCGGTAACGGCGACGGTACTTTCCACGGCGCGCGCAAATTCCAGGCTGGCCCCGCCGGCACCTCCGCCCTGTTTGTCACGGCAGGTGACTTCAATCGGGACGGAAAGCTGGACCTTCTCGTCATTAATAACGGCATCAACGTATTCGGCGACGTTAGCGTGCTGCTCGGCAATGGCGACGGCACTTTCCAGCTTCCTGTCACCTATGGCGTCGGCGGATCTACCCCCGTCTGGGCTGCAGTCGGCGACTTCAATCGCGACGGCATTCTCGACCTCGCCGTCTCCGTCACCACCACCAACTCTGTCGCTATCCTGATCGGCAACGGCGACGGCACGTTTCAAACCGCGGTCAACTATCCCGTGGAAGTCTCACCTCAGGGACTGGCTGTCGCCGACCTGAATCGCGACGGAAAGCTCGACCTCGCGGTGGCCAATGAGTGCGGACACGATCCCGCCTGCCGTCAGGGCACCGTCTCGATCCTGCTGGGCAATGGCGACGGCACTTTCCAGCCGCAGCAGAGCTTCTTCGTTGGGATCTTTCCCCTGGCGGTCGCGGTCGCTGACTTCAATGGCGACGGTCACCGCGACCTGGTCCTCACTCTGCCCTGCGGCACCGATGGCACCTGCACCAGTAACGGCGGAGTCGGCATTCTGCTCGCCAATGGCGATGGAACCTTCCAGCCTGTCTCGGTCTACATCGGACTGGGCAGCGACACCGCGGAACTCGGTGTCGGCGACTTCAACGGCGATCACCACGCCGACGTCGTCGCTCTCGACTACCAGACCTCCGACATCACGGTGTTCCTGGGCAACGGCGACGGCACCCTGCAATCCGGAGTCTCTTTCCCGGTGGGCGCCAATCCCATTTCTGTGGTCGTCGCCGACTTCAACCGCGACAAAGCCACCGACATGGCTGTCGTCTCCCAGATTCCGGACAATGTCAGCGTCCTGCTCAACACCGGACCATAAAGCGCCTGTGCCGAGTCTCGAGAGACGCAGTTTCGCGGCGTCTTTGTCGTGTCGACGGAAGTCGGTCTTATTGCAGGCAGATAACGGATGGTCTCAAGAGACACGCAACCGCATGACCTCCCTGTGGGATGCGCGAAAAGGGCTATTTCCCTGGTCCGGGTACCAGGCACCCGGCACTCGGCTACTTCCCCCTCATCCAACCCAACACTGTGGAAATTACGGGATCGTAAAACTTTCCATTCACCATGAAACCGTGTGTCATGTCATCGAACTGCACGTAGCTCGCCCGGCCGGGATGCACCTGGTTCACGATCCGCACGATCGCCTCACTGTCGGCCCGGCTCATGATGTTGTCGCCCGTGCCGCGAATCACCAGCACCGGCGCGGTCACGCCCTGCCACACTTCTCCCAGGTTCAACGCCTGAAGTTGCTGATAGAACGCCGCCGGACGTCCATACTGTCCATCCGCCGCGTCGTACCAGAGGCGCTTCCATTCCGGATGCTGCGCGACCACCTGCGCGGGAGTCATGCCCTTCATCAGGTAGAGCGTGTAAAACTCGACAAACGCCTTCACTGAGCTATTTACCTCCGAGGGCGGCTTGCCTTCCTCCATCAACCGCCGTCGCTCCAGGTCAATCATGTGCTCGTACCAGGTGCGCCCCCACGACCCGCAGGAAACAAATCCCCGCACCGCATGGTTGCGCGCCGCCAGGGGAGAAAATCCACCGCCGTTGCTCAACCCGATTACAAAGATGCGCTCGCTGTCGATGAAATCGTATTTCGCAAGGGAATCGAGCGCCGCCTGCCAGCCCGTGATCTCGCTGTCGAAATCGGCCTTCGAACAGTCGCCTTCACTCTCGCCCACCCCGGGCTTGTCCATGCGCACGGTCGCGTAGCCCGATTCGTCAATCAACCGGCGCAGGAAAATTCCGAAGCCATCGCTGGTGTTCGCGTCCGGATATTCCATGCTGTCGCAACTCAGCCAGCCAACAAAGAAGATCAACGGCACTCTGCCCGCTGCCCTGGCAGGACGCGTTACGAACGTCCGCAGTTTCTCCCCGCGGCTGTTCTGCACCCAGTCGTAGAGGACCGTCGCGTGTTCGAAGTGCTCGCGCGGCCGCGGAGTCTCAGCCAAGAGCCGCGCGCCGAGACACAGGATCGCGATCACTCGCCACAGTCCGGAACGCATGGGTTAGGTTCCTTGATTGCTTGAGACGACCGCAAGCGCGGGAAGTTAGCAGCCTCCGGTAGGAGCGGACCGCCCTTGTCCGCCTAGCCGGGCAGCGCCGGCAGCCCCGGACTTCTCCGTGGCCGTTCTCAGCGGCCGCTCTCAGCGAGTACTGGTACTGCAAGAGGCGTCTGGGCGAAAAATCCTCAAAGGCTGAGGGCGGTGATCGCTCCGGGCTCGGGACAACAGTAGAAACAGATCGCGCCGCCGGTGCACTCATGCCCGAGACAGCGCGGGATGCACGCCATAGGCGCTCAACTCCGGCGCCAGCTCGAGGCAATTCGGCGGACAACTGTCCACACACTGTCCACACACAATCCGCAGCCTTTGCACTGCTCGACATCAATCGCGATTTTTCCGCGTGCTTGCGCTGTCATGGTCACCTCGTTCCGTAGCTCTCGACCACCTGCGGCCGTTGCAGCCACCTGGTCTTCTCGCAGTGCGCGTAGAGTTCCTCGCGGAACTTGGGATGAGCAATCTCAATCAGCGCCTTGGCCCGTTCCCGGATCGACTTGCCGTGCAGATAGGCCACGCCGTATTCGGTCACCACGTAGCGCACCAGTCCACGCGACGTCACCACTCCCGCTCCCGGATCAAGCATGGGAACAATGCGCGACACGGCTCGATCTTTCGCCGTGGAGGGCAGCGCAATGATGGGCTTGCCGCCTTTCGACCGCGAGGCCCCGCGCAGGAAATCCACCTGCCCCCCGATTCCGCTGTAAAAGCGCGTGCCGATCGAGTCGGAACACACCTGCCCGGTCAGGTCCACCTGCAGCGCAGAATTGATGGCCACCATGTTGTCGTTGCGCGCGATCAGCGCCGGATCGTTGGTGTACGCCGTGGGATGAAATTCGAAGATGGGATTGTCATCCACGTAGTCGAACAGCTGCTTGCTGCCCAGCGCGAACCCCAGGATGATCTTGCGCGGCTTGAAGTTCTTGCGCGCCCCGGTAATCACCCCGGCGTCGATCAGCGGCATAACTCCGTCGGAGACCAACTCGCTGTGTACACCCAGATCTTTACGGTCCGCGAGGAAAGGCAGCACGGCGTCAGGTATGCCGCCAATGCCAGTCTGCAGCACCGAACCATCTTCGATCAGGCCGGCTACGTTGCGTGCGATAGCTACATGCATATCGCTGATCTCGGGCTTGTTCAGCGCGCACAACGGACGCGACGACTCCACGACCGCGTCTATCTTGGCGACATGAATGAAGCTGTCGCCGTATGTCCGGGGCATCTGATCGTTCACCTGGGCCACCACATAGCGCGCACATTTCGCCGCGGTCAGCGTCGTATCCACGCCCACTCCAAAACTGCAGAACCCGTGCGCATCCGGCGGCGAGACTTCAATCAGCGCCACGTCAATCGCCATCGCGCCGCTCTCAAACAACTCCTCGATCTCGCTGAGATACACCGGCGTGTAGTCGGCGCGGCCGTCGTTGATGGCTTCGCGGACGTTGGAGCCGATGAACACTGCGTTGTGGCGGAAGTGGCCCGCCATTTCCGGGGCGACGTAGGGCGCACCGCCCATGGTCATCATGTGCACGATTTCCACGTCGCGCACGGCGGGACCGCGGCGCAACAGGGCTTCGACCAGAGTTTCCGGTTCGGCGCATCCCGGCTGGATGTAGACGCGCATGCCCGACTGCACACAGCGCACGGCTTCGTCCGGGGTTCTCAGTTTCTTCTTGTACTCGATCTCCCACGACATGAGTGGCGACTCTCCTTCACGTTCAATCGCGATAAACTTCCCGGGCACACACGCGCTCGTATCCGACCGCGGCGTAGTACAGGGCAGTATCAAAAAACCTGTCGAGCAGTAGCAGCATCTCCAGCTCGCCAAACACTTCCGTCGGCCGGTCGAGAACCGAGTGGTTCTTGAGGAACTCCCACAGAATTTCTTTGGTCAGGATGATGGTCATGGCCAGCTGGCTGAGCGGCACCAGCTGCCCGGCGCGGCGGGCGCCGATTTCGAGATAGCGCTTCTCAATGTCGAACTCGCTTTTGCCGAGCAGCCAGTCGCCCAAGTGGCGGTAGATTTCAAAGACGCGCTGCTTTAATTCCTCGGGCGGAACGTTTTGGTACGACGCGGTGGCTTCCGCACCCTGCACCTTCTTAAGCAGGCCGTTGGCCAGGGCCTCGGAGTGGTTTTCAATCAGTCGGACGAGCCGGTAGGCGAGCATCATGACCGTGACCTCAATTGTCCTCTGCGGCCAGTTTCGACATCCGCCACAGTTTGAGCGGTGACTCATGGCACAAGCGGCTGTGATCGTAGTCACACCGTTAAGTTTCCGGGTATCAGCGGATTAAGCCCTGGGGAGCCTCCAGATGACGCCTCCGGACGGTCGGTTGGGTGGGGTCCGGACTGACTTGCCGATTTTGGGTTGCTCTGCGACCGGGCTCGGGTTAGTGTGGCGCGGAAATGAGTTCACGACGGCTGCCTATGAAGCGAGAGCGATGGAGCGGTCTCAGAGTGCTTCTGCTTGCCGGGTGTCTTCCTGTCTGGTCGGGTCGAGCGTTGGCGGAAACTCCATCCGTGGTGTGCAGTGAGGGGAGCGGCCGCTTTGAGACGTTGTTTGGCGGCACGGTGAACGTGCAAGTCGGACCTTCCAGCGCTGGCGAACTGTCGTCGCGGTCGTGTTCGGCCATTGTGGCCGCGAACCGGCATCGGGTGGAAGTCGCTACCGACAGTTCGATCGTGGATCTCGATGCGCTGGGGGTCGACCTGGGACTGGGGAGCCTGGTAGCGGCATTTCAAGTGAAGAAAACGCCGGCGGACTGCTGCATGGAGTATGACATCTACTCCATCTCCGGCACACCGCAACTGCTGCGCAGGATCACGGGGGGAGATTTCTATCGCGCCGAGGATACGGATCTCGACGGCCGGGTCGAGATCTGGATGGGGGATGTCCGGGCCACGGAGGGCCTGGAGGAGCTGACGGCTGCGGACTTCGAGGCTCCGCCCACGATGGTCTTGCGCTTCCAGCATGGAGAACTTTTCGATGTGGGTTCGGAGTTTCGTGACCACTTTGATGATCAGATTGCCCGATTGAGGAGCACATTGGATGCCAGTGAATTGCGAGCCTTTCACGATGGCGACAAGGGATCGAGGCGGGCGGTGAAAGCTGCGGTAATCGGGATTGTATGGGCCTACCTCTACAGCGGGCGCGAGAATGAAGCCTGGGGGGCGCTGGTCGAGATGTGGCCGAGCGCAGACCGGGAGCCGATCCGGTCGGCGATTATCGCCGCGCGTTCGCGAGGCGTCGGCGCGCAGGTAAAGGGTGTGTCGGGCAAGGCAGGGACGGGACGGGAGAAACATCCGATCATTTTTGAAGCTACCACCGGGATGGCAGGGCGAAAGCCGGAGGTGCGGCCGCCGGAGCCGATTCTGATGGGGCGTCCGTCGCCGGGCGAGGGGGATCAGGCCCTGCCGCAGGCGGAGACCAATCTCGAGCTGGTGGTCGACTCGGCGGGGAAAGTGCGCGCGGTGGATGCCACGAAACAGGTGGAAAGAATGGATCCTGGCCTCGTCAGCGCGGCCCGCAAGTGGAAATTTGTGCCGGCGAACAAGGATGGGCGCCCGGTGCCGAGTCGCATGCGGCTGGCGGTGTCGTTGCGGAGATAGCCGTCTTGATCGGTCGCTCCACGGGTTCAAGCCGAGGGCCGCTGGCGCCGCTTCGCGGCAGAGTCGAGCTTCGCTTGACCGGACGATCCAGGCGCCGGTCCCCAGGTGAACGGCCTGGACGACGGCAGGCTGGTTTTAGAATGTCGGGATGTTTACAGCTGAGGAGCGGGAGCGGTTGCGTGAGCAGCTGATTTCGGCGGCGCGGGCGGATGGGCGTATCACGGGAGCCGCTCACCTGGGATCGGCGGCCCTCGAACAGCAGGATGCATGGTCGGACATCGACCTGGCGTTGTGTCTGGCTCCGGCGGCGAGCTTCGAGACGGTCCTCGAGGATTGGACGACGCGGGTGTACCGCGATTGCAGCGTGGTGGCTCATCTCGATGTCCGGCGCGGGGAGATTCTCTATCGCGTATTTCTCTTGCAGAACACGCTGCAGATTGACGTCTCGTTCTGGCCCGCCACTGATTTTCGTGCAGTCGGACCCAAGTTCAAGTTGATTTTCGGCACGGCAAACGAGCCGCGGCCCGCTCCGGTTCCCGAGGCCAGGGAGCTGATCGGCATGGGGTGGCTGTACGCGCTGCATGTGCGATCGGCGCTGGCGCGTGGTCGCCGGCTGCAGGCCGAATACATGTTGAGTGGCATGCGCAACGAGATGCTGGCGCTCGCCTGCAGGCGCCAGGGACTGATCGCAGTGCAGGGGCGAGGGATGGATGATCTTCCGCGGGAGTTCCAGGCCCGGGTTGCGAGGTGTTTCCCTCAGTCACTGGATAACACGGAGTTAGGAAGATCGTTTGCCGAGACGACGGAAGCGTTACTGGAGGAAATCGGCTATGCCGACGCCGGGCTTGCCGGCCGGCTGCGGGGCGTGTTGAGAGAAATGGCCAGCGGCACTTAGTAAGCGGGGTAAGTGAGCTCGCGAGAGCCGACGTGCGAGGCGCCCATCCCTATATGGGCTGGGGTGCTCTCTGCCCCTGGGGGGCAACCTCCACGTGGGCTATTCTATGGCCATGACCAATACTGCACTCGCCGTTGCTGCTGTGCTGCTGATCACCGCTTTGGCTCATGCCCAAAGCGCGACTCCCAAGGCGCCCGCGCGTGCTCTGGATCTGGGGCTGAGAGTTGGCGTTCTGCCGCCGGGGGCGCGGGATGCGATCACCGACGTTGCCGGGGTGGAAGTCGGCCAGACAACCATCATTCGCGGCGACAACATCCGCACCGGAGTCACAGCGGTTCTGCCGCACGAGGGCAATCTCTATCGCGAGAAAGTGCCGGGGGGGATTTTCGCGGGCAATGGTTTCGGGAAGCTCACGGGCTCGACGCAGGTGGAGGAGATGGGCGACATCGAAACGCCGATTGTCCTGACTTCGACCACCAGCGTGCCACGGGTGGCGGACGCGGTCATCAGCTACATGCTCGCGCTGCCGGGCAACGAGAATGTGCTCTCCATCAATCCAGTGGTAGGCGAGACCAATGACGGATATCTCAGCGACATTCGCGGGCGGCACATCGCGTCCGACGATGTGCTCACCGCCCTGAGGAACGCCAAGGGCGGCGCGGTCGAGGAAGGTGCGGTGGGCGCAGGCACGGGGACAGTGGCCTTCGGGTGGAAGGGCGGCATTGGGACGGCATCGCGGCGCCTGCCCGCGAATCTTGGCGGATATACGGTAGGAGTTCTGGTGCAGACGAATTTTGGCGGGGTGCTGACGATTGCGGGGGCTCCCGTGGGTCGGGAATTGGGGCAGTACTACCTGCGCCAGGAGTTGCAGCAGGCGGGCAGCGGAAAGGACAAGGCCGATGGATCGTGCATGATGGTGGTGGCGACCGACGCGCCGCTCGAGGCGCGCAACCTGAAGCGACTGGCGGCAAGGGCGTGGCTGGGCATGGGACGCACGGGGAGTTCAGGCTCGAACGGCAGTGGAGACTACGCCATCGCGTTCTCAACGGCGCCCGAAGTGCGGATCCACGCGGGCGACAAGGCAACGACCCGAAAACTGGAAGTCATGACCAATGACGGGATGTCGCCGCTGTTTCAGGCGGTGATCGAAGCCACGGAAGAAGCGATCTACAACTCGATGTTCAGGGCAACGACGATGACCGGGAACGGTCACACGGTCGAAGCTCTGCCGATGGAAAAGACAGTAGAGATTCTGAAAGAGCACCGCGTGATCCGGTAGAGCAAAATGCTCAAATTGCCGCGTGGGGAATGACCTGATCCGAGCGGGCGGCAAGCCAACTGGGGGAGGGAAACTGATTCTTACGCACTTCGATTCCTCGGGGAAGGTACCGAAAGTGCAGGGCTCAAGGATTTAGGGAGAACACTTCCGCCATCGCATTCTTGACTCGGGGGCACGCGCCGTATCAGAAAATGACAAGTTCATGTCTGTGGCGGGCGTCGACTACAGGGCTGATCTGGGCACGCGGTTTCAGGTGCAGAACCAGTTGGACCCCGACACCCCCGCTACGGGTACGCTCACCCCAAGACGCAAAACGGGTTCAGCACGTTCGGCCGAGTGGCGATTGCGGCCGCGCTGGGAGAAATTGCGGCGCGGGCACTGGACGTGGTGTGGTACCAGAAGTGGCGGGTTCACTTGCGCCATCGCCGGGAGTCGGGGGGATTGGTCCATCTGACGTTGACCAATCAAAACAACACCAACGCGCGCTGAACAGTAATGTCTTGAATTCTCAAGCGGTGCCGTCCAGCTTCAGCAAGTACGGTTCGTACTTGCTCTCGCAGACTTTTCCGGAAGGTTCGCCGGCGCACCCGGCATATCCGACGGGACACGGCACGGGAGGCGGAGCCTGCATCAGGCTGCTGAAGTTCTTTTTCGACGGCAGCTTTGTAATTCCGAATCCACTGCTACCCAAGACGGCCTGGGCCTGGTGCCCTACGCGGGTCTCGGACGCGGGGCAGATTACCGTAGGCGGGGAATTGAACAAGCTCGCACTCAATGTAAGTTTCGGCCACGGATCCATGCGGGATTCACTGGCGCAGCGACACGGGTTCGTCGATCCTGCTGGGCGAGGCGCTGGCGATCTGCTTCCTGCAGAACCAGGCGGCGCGTCACAACGGAAAAGTTCACGGTCACGTTCACCAAGCTGGATGGGACGAAAGTGACGATCTCACATTAACCCTGCTGTTTGCGGGATGGCCGCTGGGCTGTCCCCGCCTTTCTTGGACTCTTGAGCGGGACCGGAGGGGCGGAATCGACGCGGGCGGCCGCCGAAATAGCAGGTTTGCGGCAAGGCGGGAGCGAGGCTGCGGCAATATCTGTCCGCTGGCGGCTGAAGGGGGATCAGTCCGGTCAGAAAGACGAAATTCTGACAGCTAAACTACGGCCACCGCTTGGCGGTGTCTTCCCATCCAGCGGCCCGCGCGGGTTGCGGAGCAGCATTGACTGCGGGCTGTGGAATGCGGATGGGTTGCTGGGCCGGGGCGGCGGCAGCCAGCGTGGGCTTGTTATTGGTGGCTTCGATGGCAGCCTCCTTGTCGTCGGACAGGAGTGGCGCGGCCACACGAAGGGCTTCTACTTCTTTTTCGAGCCTTGCCAGTTCCAGCTCTTTCTGTCTTAGAACCTCGTAGACGTTCTTCATCAGTGGCACCCTTCACAACTTTCTGAGATGTAGCGGTTGCTTGCACTCTATTGAGAGCGCCGGAACTTGTCAAGAAATTGTCAAAGCGCAGCGGAGGACCTGTACGAATAAGGTTCCTACGCCGCTTCGCGGCTTGGTGGACGAAGGCCTTCGCCCGCGTCGACCATCGTGGTGTTGTTCCTGTGGGGCTATGGCGCGATTCAATAGCGCCAGGTATGGCTGTAAGTTCGTGATGTGCGGCGGGTTGTGGAATGAGCGCCGGCAAGGCCTTGAAATCCCGCTGTTGTAACTGTGGCGAAGCGCATCAACCGGAGGTTGCGGGCTTCTGCACCCGAGGCTCGATGTTTCGCCCAGCGGACGCGGCTAACTTCGTACCCCGGGTGCGATCCGCCCTCGATTACCGAGCATCAGGGGGAGCTGTGACCGGCGCACTGCATCACGCCCAGGAACTTGGTCCAGGGACCGACTGAGTCGTGGCATTGATAGGCCATGACGCGTGAGAGCTGGTGCAGATGCGTCAGGTCATGGGCGACCCAGGTTGAGAGCAGCTCCGATAGAGTTACGGGTCCAAGGGCGGGATGACGTCCCCGGCGGTCGAAGTCTCCAGGCTGAAGGTTCAGGGCACGCAGTTGGTCGAGGTTCTCTGAACGCAGACGAGCGAACTCGTCGAGCAGGTCAGCGAGTGACTTGCCCTGACTCTCGCGCTGCTGGGCCAGACGATCAAAAGGCTCAAAGGTGCGGATATCGCCGAATTCCAGGATCATCCTGGCGCGAGGCATCCAATCGGTGCGCTCGCCGTGGATGAGGTGGCCGACGATGTCAAAGGGGCTCCAGGTGTCGGCGCCCTCGTTGCGAAGAGTCCAGGTTTCCGGGAGATCGCGCAGCAGGACGTCAAGTGTGGCGGGGGTGCGGGCGAGAAGGGAGATAGTGTCGGGCAGGCTGGGATTCATCGGGCTCCTCGGTCTTTCATTTCGCGCGGCTCGACGGCTGGGCGCACGAGGGCGTTGGCCGCTCGGCAAGCACCTCAGGCCGACGTCGCCCCTGATTGGATGATAGGAAGATCCGGAGGATGCGAAAAGCCCATGCACGCAGCTACTTGTGGGGAACCAACCTGATCTCGAACAGTTTCGGCCAGAGTTTTCCGGTAACGAAGAGCCGGTCACCCTTGGCGTCATAGGCAATGCCGTTGAGGACGGCGTCGGGACCGGGAAGTTGAGACTTGTCGATCAGGCCGCTGAGATCGATGCGGCCAGTAACTTTACCGGTACGCGGAGAGATGCGGACGATCTGGTCGGTCTGCCAGAGATTGGCGTAGATTTCGCCGTTAAAGTATTCGAGCTCGTTAATGTTGGACACGGGCTGGCCGTTCTCGTCTTTGACAGGAAGGCGGCGGCTTTCGGAGAAGGTCTGTGGATCAAGGAAGCGGAGGGTAGGGGTTCCGTCGCTGAGGATAAGCCGCTGGTCGTCATGGGTCAGGCCCCAGCCTTCCCCGGAGTAGTGGAAGCTGCGCTTCCAGCGGAATGTCGCGCGGTCGTAAACGAATCCGAGTTCGTCTTTCCAGGTCAACTGGATCAAGTCGTTCCCCCAACTGGTGAGGCCCTCGCCGAAATATTTGTCTGCCAGGTCGTAGCGTTGGAGAACGCGACCGGTGGCCAGGTCGAGCTTGCGGAGCGAGGACTTGCCGTTACGTCCCGTGCTCTCGTAGAGATAGCCGTCAACGTAGACCAGGCCTTGGGTAAAGGCATCGGGATCGTGGGGGTAGGTGTGGACGATGCGGTAGGTGTCGGGTGGTCGAGCGGCGGTGCGGCCGGGCGCGGACAGCGCAGCGAACAGAAGAATGACAGTAAGCAGGACGGATTTGGACATGGCAGTGTGGTGTGGAGATCTTAAAACGCCGGAGGGCACGGAGAAAAGCCGCGGCCTGCGGGGAGAGGAGATGGCGGTCAGACGCCGGCCGATCCATCGCGTGGGAACTTCATTTCCGCGGTGGCACGGGGATGGAAAACGGATATGGATAAGAATGAGGAACCCGCGGAATCCGCCTGAAGCTGGGCCGGGGAAGTGTTCGAACCGGTGATGTGCAATCTCTTGCAACATCTCCAGGCAGGCAGCGAATAAGTCGTTGTAAGTCATCTCGACTTGCTGGTTCGCAAAATGCACTTCTTTTCAGTACTGGCTGAGCACATGGATTGGTTACTTATGTAATCCTCTGCGTAACTCCCCGGCTCGGCGCGAAGTGAAGCGCAAAGTATTGTCTGCAACCGAGGAGTGGTCATCATGGGATGTCGTCGTCAAGTTCGCAGTGCCACCGCGTTGGTGGTGAATCTCTGTGGTACGGATGCAAGGGGACAGGCCTACATTGAACGCACAGTGACCTCGAACATCAGTCGCGATGGAGCGCTGCTTACCGGGGTGCGCTGCCGGGTGCGGACCGGCGACACCGTAGTGGTGCGCTGCGCGGAGAACACGGGGCGCTTTCGCGTGATCTGGCAGGAAATGGATGGCAATGGCGCGAGGCGAGTAGGATTAGCACGGCTTAGGTCCTGGAACCGGGTGGAAGATCTGGAAGCGGCCGAGCCGGAGGCAGACGACTATCAGCGTCCACGCAGTCGGGTTCGCCGGCAGCATGAGCGCTACGAGTGCGAGGTCGCCGCGGAACTTCGAATCAAGCACATTCAGACTCCAATGTGGGTAACGACCGTCAATCTGAGCGAAGGAGGGTGCTCGCTGAACACGCTGGTGTCGGTGCCAGCGATGACGGAATTGAACATCGCGATGTGGCTGGGCACAGAGAAAGTGTGGGCGCAGGGAGTCGTGGTCAGCAGCCTCTATGGGCTGGGGACGGGGATCAGGTTTACCGGCCTCTCGCGGCAGGGGCGTGAACATCTGCGGATGTTTCTGACCCGGCAGAGCGAGACAGTGGCGGAGCGGCGCGGGCAAGGGACTCCGGAGACGCTGGAGATTTTGGAGCCGCGGGAGAGTCCGCAGGAGGTGCAGGAGTTCACGGTTTCGATCCCGCTGCTGGCTTAGTAAAAACAGTTTGGATGGTAGGTGGCCCACCCGTTTCTGGTTCGCGGGTGGGTTTTTGTTGTGAAGCTTTAACCGCAAAGGACGCGAAGGAGAAAACAGTCGGGGGTACGGGGAGGGACGGACATTCGGCACTAGGCTTCGGATTCCCAACATGCTTCTTCGACTTTCCCGACGACGAACAGCCAGCTGAGGATGCCGCACCAGACGATGGCGGCGGCGAGGAAGAAGGGCGCGGAAAAGTGTCCGGTGCGGTCGAGGAGGAATCCGGTGACGGCGGGAGCAACGGACCCGGCGAGGTTTCCGACGAAGTTTTGCGCACCGGCCCAGCGGCCGACCATGCTGGGGCCCGCCAGGATCTGGGTTACAGCCCAGAGGTTGGAAGTGGCCATGCCGTTGAAGACACCGATGCCGACCAGAGTCCAGACCGAGAGATTGTCGGGAACGATGGGCGCCAGCGCAAGAAAGGCGCCAAGGCCGATCATGCCGAGAACACCGGGGCTTTTCCGGACGTACGTGGGATCGCCCCCGGCATCGGCCCACCAGTCGGAGAGCTTGCCGAACAGCAGCGAAGAAGCAGCGGAGAAGAAGAAAAGAAGAGCGCCGACAGTGGCCATGCGGGTCATGGAGAGATTCCGGCTTCGAACCAGGTAGAACGGGAGCCAGGTTACCAGTAAGTAAAGCGAGTAATTGAAGCAGAACTGGATGATGCAGGTTCCCCAGGCTGATCGTTGACGGAGGATCTGGAGAACGCCTGCGGCGCGGCGAGTCGGCAGGGTCGATGAGCAGCAGCTCGAGGGCATCCAGGCAGACCAGGGGATCAACCAGAGAAAACCGGAGAAGCCGAGGGCGAGGAAGAAGGGGCGCCATCCGAATCGTCCGACGATGTTACCGCCCACGAGCATTCCCAGCGCGGGGCCGAGAGCGAGTCCCGCCATGACGACGGAGTTGGCGAATCCGCAGCGGGCTCCGCGAAAGTGGTTTCCCAGGATTTTCGAGTAGGAGGGGAAAGCCACTGACTCGCCGACGCCGAGAATCACGCGGATGGCGACCAGGGCGGCGAAGCTGTGCAGGATGCCTGTGACGGCGGTGGCGGCTGACCAGAGGTAGAATCCGGCAGCGAACACCCATTTCACATCGAGACGATCGACGAGCCATCCGGCGGGAATTTGCAGGCAAGCATAGGTCCAGAAGAAAGCGGAGAGGAGTGTGCCGAGTTGAGAGGCGGAAAGGTGAAGTTCGTCCTTGAGGAGAGGAGCGGCGATGGATAGATTACTGCGGTCAAGATAGTTAACGGTGACGGAGAGAGTGAGGAGGAAAAGAACCCGGTTCAGGCGGGAGGTATCGGCGGGTGGCGATTGGTCGATGGGGAGCGGCGCGGACTCGTCGCGAATCGTGGTCGGGTCCATGGGCGCGAAAGCGGGGATTCTACACCCCCCGGGTTAGGGAGTTTCGCGCACCGCGCCCGGCCAGATACCGGAGGTGATGGAGGAAGCCATGGGAGTGTTGCTGGGGTTGCTGGTGATGTTTGCCGGTCTGGCGTCGGCGCAGCTATCGCCGCAGCGGGCGGAAGCCAAGGGTGAGCCGATGCGCGCCGGATGGTGTCAGAGCTTGCCGCGTACCGGATACGGGAAGCTAGAGCGAATTACGGTGAGCAGCAACTGGTTTGAGGTGTACCGCGTGCGTCCGGGGGTGTTGGCGATTTACGAGCCGCATCAGTATGAGGAGGTCATCTCTTACCTGATTGTGGGTTCGAAGCGCGCGCTGTTGTTCGACACCGGACTGGGCATGGGCGATATCAGGAAAGTGGCGGAAGAGCTGACACGGCTGCCCGTCACGGTGTTGAACTCGCATACGCACTTTGACCACATCGGCGACAACTGGGAGTTCTCGGATGTGCTGGGCGTGGACACTTCGTTCACCCGGAGGAACGAGGCGGGAGGATCGCACCAGCAGTTACGGGATGCAGTGGTTCCAGAGCGGTTCTGCGGGGAGCTTCCGCCGGGGTTCAAGCCGGAGAAGTATGCCATCCCCAGCTTCAGGATCACCCGCTTCGTGAAAGATGGCGAGGTGATTGACCTCGGCGACCGGCAGTTGGAAGTGTTGCTGACGCCAGGACACGCGCCGGACGCGTTGTGCCTGATCGACCGGAAGAACCGGCTGCTGTTCACCGGAGATACTTTTTATGCGGGTCCGATCTTTCTTTATGTCCCGGAGACCAATGTGGATGATTACCAGCGTTCAGTGGAACGGCTGGCGGCACTCGCGCCGCAGGTGGATCTGCTGCTGCCTTCGCATAACTTTCCAGCCGAGAAACCGGAGATGCTGACGCGGTTGGCGGCGGCGTTTCTCCAGGTGCGCGCGGGCACTGCCAGGTTCCGCACCGACGGGGACAGGCGGGAGTATGAGTTCGACGGGTTCTCGATTCTCACCGCGAAATAGAAACGCGGGCCTTCCTCTCGCACCGCGGGATAATCTTTTGCGATTGTTGAAACGGCCGCGGCGAGTATACGTCTAAAGCGTCGGGGGGAAGGCCTATGCTCGGTTGGTGGGTTCGTTTTCTGCTAGTGGCGGCGGTGATGGCGAGCGGGGCGGTTCGAGCTGCGGACGTGACCCAGGAATTGCGCGCCCGCGACCAGGCGCTGCTCGATGCGATCGCTCCCGGGGACGTGAAGGTGTGGGATGCGGCGATGGCGGCGAATTTTGTTTACGTGGATGAAAACGGCGCGGTCATGGATCGTGCCGAATTCCTGAAGCAGCTGGCCCCTCTGCCCAAGGGAGCCTCGGGGACGCTGGAGATCGCGAGTTACTCGGTGGAGTTGTCGGGGGACGTCGCGACGGTGGTCCATAAGGATGACGAGCACGAAAATTATCACGGACAGAATCTTTTCGCGCAGTACCTGCAGACCGAGACCTGGCAGAAGCAGGAAGGCAACTGGAAGCTGCTGCAGGTGCATTGCTATACGGTGTTGCAGCCGCCAAGAACGGTCACTCTGCCCGCCGGCGACCTTGACGCGTATGTGGGACGCTACAGTGCCGCTCCTGATCTGCTTTATGCGATCCGACGCGAGGGGGACCATCTGGTCGGACAGCGCGAGGGGCGGGCTGCAGTGCCGCTGCTGGCGGAGGTCCACGACGTATTCTTCGTGAGCGGCCAGCTGCGGGTGCGCAAGATTTTTGAGCGCGACGCGGTCGGCAAGGTGACGGGGTTCGTCGATCGGCGCGAAGGACAGGATCTGGTTTGGAAAAAGGTGGAGTAGGATTTTTCTGTCTCCGCTACGTCCCTTCAGCATCATTTGACTTCGTACCCTGGCTTGCGCCGTGGGCTCGATTCTGCTGCTGCCGCACGGCCGTGCGTTGGTAATGCCTGCCGCTGCTTCTCTGCTCGAGGTCCAAGGTTCGGGGGAACGCACCATGCCACCACAACCGGTCGGCGTCGAAATTCGGCCGATCACTCGTGACGATGCCCCGCGCTGGGAAGGGCTGCGGTGCGCTTTGTGGCCCGGGCACGATGCGGAGCATCGTCAGGAGATCGCGGCGTTCTTCGCTGGCGCACTGCCGGAACCGGCGGCTGTGCTGGAAGCGGAAAATGAAGAAGGCCGTATGTTGGCTTTCGCCGAGTTCTCGATTCGCGACGATCTGACGGAGCTTCAAGGAAGGCGAGCCGGATACGTGGAAGGTCTGTATGTGATCCCCGAGGCTCGTAACCGCGGCATCGCCAGAAAATTGCTGCAAGCCTCGCGCGACTGGGTACGCGGGCAGGGTTGCGTGGCGCTGGCCAGCGATCGAGCTGACAGGATTATCGTGGACAGGCACTTCCAACCGTCTGCTGAGAGGGACTGAGTTGTCCGGATGCTGTTCCTGAAAGAGTTTCCTGCGCAACCAAAAGCCCAGCCTCAGGCGCTGAGGCGGGAGGGCCGCATCGATCCCCATGCCGAAGCACTGCGCCGCACAGAACCGCTGCGGGCGGGTCGGGAAGGATGGCATTCTTGTGCCTGCTCGCGGCTGGGCAGGTGAGGACATCAGCCTCTGCACGATGCGGAATTTGTGAATCCGCGGGGTGGGGGCATCATCAAACTTTACATATTCCCATATGGGAATATAATTTCCGAATGCCACGCGCGTCAACGACCTCGGATTCGTTCAATGCCATAGCCGAGCCCCGGCGGCGGGAGATTCTCATTTATCTGACACAGGGGGAGCGTCCGGTGACCGACATCGTGATGCGGTTGGGCCTGGGGCAGCCTTCGGTCTCGAAGCACCTGCGCGTGCTGCGCGATGTGGGGCTGGTGCGCGTGCGGCGCAGGGGGAGGCAGGTGTTCTATCGGGCCAACGCCGATGCGATCCGACCGCTCCACGAGTGGACGGGGAAGTTCGAACGGCTGTGGAAGCATCAGTTGGCGCGAGTCAAGGAGCGGGCGGAGGAACAAATGAGGCAGGCCCGTTGGGAAATCGGTTGAGAGGAGAGGATCGTGATTACCGAAAGAGCGCTTGAAGATCTAACCCTGAACATTACGCAGGAGATTCACGTGAAGGCGACGCTGGAAGTAACGTTTGCGGCGCTTCTCGAACAACTGGGTCCGGAGAACGAGACTCCTGAGGGCAAGTCCATGCAGACGAAGATTGAACCCTGGCCGGGAGGGCGATGGTATCGCGACCTGGGCGACAACAACGGTCATTTCTGGGGGCACGTGCAGGCGATCAAGCGGCCGACGCTGCTGGAGATCACGGGACCGCTGTTTATGTCGTATCCGGCGCTATCGAACATGCAATACAGGCTGAGCGAGGAGGATGGTGGAACGCTGATCAGGTTCCACCACAAGGCGCTGGGGTTGATCCAGGAAGAGCACCGGCAAGGCCTGGTGAAAGGTTGGACGCACATGCACGCTGGTGCGAAGAACCGGGCCGAAAGCAAAGGCAACGGGAAGGGTTAAGCAGGAACCTTGGACAAGAAAGGGACAGGGTTACAGGGAAGCCAGGCAGACACGCAGCAGGAGGAAATTATGTGTCCAGCATGTATGGCGAGTGCCGCGTTGGTGGTCGGAAGCGCGGTCACGAGCGGAGGGTTGACGGCGTTTCTGGTGAAGATCTTTCGTGCCAAGAGGAACGCGAGGCTTGACGACAGCTCAGTGAAGGAGAAATAAGGATGGCAACTGCAACCAGCAATCTTGATCTGCAAAAAATCGTGTCGCCGGAGAAGTGGCTGGCGGCGAGAAAAGAACTTCTGCGCCGGGAAAAAGAATTCACGCGGCTACGGGATGAATTGAGCCGGCGGCGCCGCGAGATGCCGTGGGAAAAGGTCGAGAAACAGTATGTTTTCGAAGGTCCGGCGGGCAAAGCAACCCTCTCGGATCTGTTTCAGGGACGGAGCCAGCTGATTGTCTATCACTTCATGTTCGGGCCGGGATGGAAGGAAGGATGTCCGAGTTGCTCATTCCTGTCCGACACGTTTGACGGGATTCGAATCCATCTGGCGCAGCGTGATGCGACCCTGATGGTGGTTTCGCGGGCCACGCTGCCGGAGATTGAAGCCTTCAAGCAGCGCATGGGATGGCGGTTCCAATGGGTGTCGTCGAACGGCAGCGACTTCAACTTCGACTATCACGTTTCGTTCACCAAGGACGAAGTCGCGAACGAGAACATGTACTACAACTACGGGATGACGAAATTCCCTTCCGATGAGGGTCCCGGGGCGAGCGTGTTCTACAAGAACGCGCAGGGCGAAATCTTCCACACCTATTCGAGCTACGCCCGGGGACTGGACCTGCTGTTGGGCGCGTATAACTTCCTCGACATGACGCCCAAGGGACGGGATGAAGACGGACTGCCCTACACCATGTCCTGGGTGCGGCATCACGACCGCTACGAGTCGCAACCCGCGCATTCAGCAGGGGCGTGCTGCGCTGAGGGGGAACGGAAGTAAGCTGGCGCCGCTCAAGCTCTTCGTGCCCGGCGGGAGGGAATTTCGCCGGGCGCGAGGAGCCAGGTCGCGATCATATGCGGGATTGCGCGGCAGGGGCGGAAGGCGCGTTTTTCTCGCCGGCGAACTCCTTCGACATGATCACGAAGTGGCAGGGCATGCTGGTTTTTGCGTCGGGCGGGAACGGCGCGGTACCGGACTTGGCGTATCCGAAGCGCTGGTAGAAAGCCGGCAGCTCGGTGCGTACGTTGACGATGCGAAGGTCGATGCCACGGGCACCCGCGGCGCGGCAGTGGCCCTCGGCAAGCTGCATCAGGTAAGAACCGAGTCCGGCGCCCTGCCGGGAGGGTTCGACCGAGAGTAGCCCCAGGTAGAAGCGGCCGCTTCGGGGTTCGAGGTAGACGCATCCGGCAAGATTTGTCTCCTCTTCGATGACCAGGAAAGTTCCCTTCTGCATATAGTCGCGAACCCCGGCGGGGCTGGTGCGGTCCTCGTCGCTGAAGAAACGCTCGGAGCGGAAAGCCTCGTTAATGAGGCGGGCGAGCCGCTCGGCGTCGTGGGCATCGGCCTGGCGCACTCGCAGATTTTGCGGCGGCCTCATGCAGGGATTGTAGCGCGGGGCAGAGCTGTTCACCCCAGAGGAGGCAAAGATCGCAAAGAGAGCCGTCAGGAAGGCTCCATTTGCCAACGCGAACCCGCCTGGTTGGGGTGAAACTTGCCGTGTCGGTGCTATACTCGGCCCAAGAAACCCTTCATTCTTGCGCCTTTGTCTGGTGCGTCTCGCATGGGGTCGAAGTGTAGTTCGGACACGGAAGGTGACTGATGAGCGCAGCGTTCCCTGGGCCGGCGGGCGGCGACCTGATTCCCCGCCGGGCAACCCGGCATCCGCTGACGGTGCCGGTTGATTTGACTGTCCTGCGGTCTGGCGTTCCCGACTGCATTCCCGGACGAGCTCTGAACGTGGGTGAAGGCGGCCTGGCGGCGATTGTGGCGGGCGAGCTGCGCCCGGGAGACAGCGTGGGCGTCGAGATGCTCTTGCCACACGCGAACTCGGCTTTGACCGCCAAGGCGGTGGTGCGGCACCAGGCGCGGCTGCGCTGTGGATTGGAGTTTGTGGGACTGTCAACGGAGCAGCAGACGCTGCTGCGCCACTGGACCCAGGGCGAGGAAGAACTCAAGGCGGAACAGCCTCCGGCGGTGGCGGCGCGAGCGGCGCGAAGCGATAGAGTGGTTCATCGCCCGGTGCGGCGCGGCATCTCGCGGCGGCTTCTTTGGGCGGCGTTGGCATTTTTTGTGACAGTGGGTGCGGTGGGGTGGTGGCAGTGGTACCACGTGTGGAGCGAACTCGAATCGCATCTGCCGTCGAGGCGCGGCGCGTCCGGGGAAGAGGTGGTGGCGAAAGTGCCTCCCGCGGAGATGGAGCATTTGCTCACTCACAAGGTGGACCCGGTGTATCCGGAGGCAGCGAGAGAAACCAACGCGAAGGGGCTGGTGGTGCTCGATGCGGTGATCGGGCCGGACGGGACGGTGCGGGAACTGCGTCCGGTGAGCGGGCCCGACGTGCTAGAGCCGGCCGCTCTTGAAGCGGTGCGTTGGTGGCGCTTTGAACCTTATCGCGTGAACGGGAAGCCGGTCGAGGTGGAAACGACCGTGGCGGTGGAGTTTCAGCCGGAATAGCTGGCCGACACGAAATTTGCTAGAGCGGGCGGTCGCGGACGATTTGTCTTAGTTTGAAGCGCTGCAGCTTGCCGGTGGCGGTCTTGGGGAGTTCAGGAAAGAACTCGACCCAGCGCGGGCGCTTGAAGACCGGCAGGCGGGTCAGGACGTAGTCCTGCAGTTGGCGGGCAAGTTCGGGCGTGGCGGGAGTTCCATCTCTGAGGACGACGCAGGCGGCGGGCTTGACCAGTTCATCGTTATCCTGGCGAGCGATCACGGCCACTTCCTGAACCGCCGGGTGTTCGATGAGAACACTTTCGATCTCCACGGGACTCACCCAAACACCGCTGCACTTCAACATGTCATCGCAGCGTCCTGCATACCAGAAGTAGCCGTCGCCGTCCTGGTAATACTTGTCGCCGGTGCGGATCCAATGTCCGCGGATTATTTCCTTGCTCTTCTCGTGCTGATTCCAGTAGTGCGAACAGGCGGCATCGGAGCGGACGATCAGGTTACCGATTTCTCCCGGGGGAAGAGGCTGGTCATTTTCGTCGACGATTCGGGCATCGTAGCCGGGAATGAGTCTGCCGCTGGAGCCCGGGCGCACGGCCCCGGGGGCGTTGGCGATACACATGTGCAGGAGTTCGGTGGAGCCCATGGCGTCGAGAATCTCGACACCGAAGCGGTCTCGGAAGCGCTGGAACAGCGCAGCGGGCAGGGATTCTCCGGCCGAGACTGCGTAGCGCACCGAGGAGAGATCGAAATCGCCCTCGCCTTCATGCGAATGGGCCAACAGGGCGGCGAAATTCGAGGGCACGGAAAAAAACAGCGTCGGGCGATGTTGCTCGATCACGCGAAACACCTGCGCCGGCTTTGGCGCTCCCGGCCACAGGATGCTGGTGCCGCCGACGGCGAGCGGGAAGTAAAGTCCGTTGCCCAGTCCATAGGCGAAGAAGAGCTTGGCGACACTGAAGCAGCGGTCCTCGGCGGTCATGTTCAGGATGCCCCTGGCGTAGCGCTCCGAGGCCACCACCATGTCGTGCTGCAAGTGGACGCAGGCTTTGGGGAAACCGGTGGAGCCGGAGGAGTAGAGCCAGAAGGCGGCGTCGTCTTTGCTGGTGGGTTCGGGGTCAAGGTGGGGAGACGCGCAGGCGATCCAGTCGTGGAAGCAAAAGGCTGCGGGCGGCGACTTCTCGCCGACCACGACGATATGCTGAAGATGGCGGAGCTTGTCGCGAGGAACGGCCTCGATCTGAGGGAGAAGCGCTTCGCCGACGATCAGCACGCGAGCACGGGCATTGTTCAGCACGTACTCATAGTCGGCGGGTTTGAGCAAGGTGTTGATGGGGACAGCGACGGCTCCGATCTTGATGGCACCGAAGAAGCCTGCGGCGAACTCAGGACAATCGGGGAGCAGCAGGGCAACGCGCTCTTCCATGCGGACGTCGAGCTGACGCAGGGCATTGCCGACCCGATTCCCATTCTCGAAAAGCTGACGATAGGTGACACGGGCGGTGTCGGATTCGATGGCGACGTTGTTGCCACGACCTTCCCTGAGATGGCGGTCGATGAAGTACGAGGCCGCATTGAAGATGTCAGGGAGGTTAATGGGCTGGCCGGAGCTCATTTGCTGGAAACACGTTGTTTGCGAAAAGCATGCAGGATAACCGCGCTACTGACGGCAAAGCTGCCGATGGCGGCCAGGGCCAGAACCTGAGTCAGTTCCGGCCGCAGGCGCAGGAGATCGGAAGACAGCGCAGCCAGCGCGCACAGCGCGCCCAAGACGTTGATCCAAACCGGAGGATGCACAGGGTGGGACTGATCGCGGTTGCGGAAGCGAAGCTGCAGGAGGACGGCTGCCAGTCCGATGGCAGCGACCACCAGGACGGCGAGGGGACTGAAAAACGCTCTCCGGCTGGTGAAGATCACCACCAATGCCAAGGCTCCGCAGAGCAGGCCCGAGGCAATGACCGTCCAGCGACGAGGTTGGGATGCGTGGGCCAAACGATCTATTCAAGTCGAAGCATCTTAGCACCGAAAATCGGGATGCCGGGGTTGTTTTTCCGGCGAACCGGAGCCATGAGGACCGCAGCCTCAGACTGCGCACCGACTGGAAGTCACTGGCGGGCGCACGGGATCACGACCCCCTCGACACGGAAAAAGTAGCCCGGACTCAGCCCGTTGGCGCGTAAAATCCATAGTTGGGCAGAAGTGGGGCGGGAAGCGTATTCCCGCCTTTTTTCTTGCGAGTACAATGAACCTTTCATGGGCGGCATAGACAGAGCCATTCTGGTCACCGGAGGCGCGGGATTCATCGGCTCCAACTTCATTCTGCAATGGATGAGCCAGGAGGGCCCGCCTCTGGTCAACCTCGACAAACTCACCTACGCCGGCAATCTTCGAAACCTGGAGGGAATTTCTTCTCAATCCGGCTACACCTTCCTCCAGGGAGACATTTGTGATCGCACGCTGGTGTGCGACTTACTGGAACGACACCGCCCGCGCGCCATCGTTCATTTTGCCGCTGAGAGTCACGTGGATCGCTCCATACGTGGTCCCGACGACTTTGTGCGGACCAACGTCAACGGAACGTTCGCTCTGCTGGAAGAGGCCAGAGCCTACTGGGGACAACTGCTGGATTCCGAGCGTGGGCAGTTCCGCTTTCTTCACGTCTCTACCGATGAAGTATATGGATCGCTGAACGCCGGCGATCCCGCCTTTTCGGAAACCACGCCGTATGCGCCGAATAGCCCCTACTCGGCCTCGAAGGCGGCTGCCGATCACCTGGTACGGGCCTACCATCACACCTACAGATTGCCCACGCTGACCACGAATTGTTCCAACAACTATGGTCCTTACCAGTTTCCCGAAAAACTGATCCCTCTCATGATCTTGAACGCCCGCGGCGGGAAGCCGTTGCCGGTTTATGGCGACGGGTTGAACGTCCGTGACTGGCTCTACGTGGAAGATCACTGCGAAGCCATCCGTGCGGTGCTTGCCAAAGGAAGACCGGGCGAAACTTACAATATCGGGGGGTGGAGCGAGCGGCGGAATATTGAGATCGTGAAGGGCATCTGCTCGATTCTCGATGAGTTGTGTCCCAATGACCCGGTGGTGCCGCACAGCAAGCTGATCACTTTCGTGAAAGATCGCCCCGGACACGACCGGCGCTATGCGATTGACGCCGGCAAGATCAAGCGCGAGCTCAACTGGAAGCCGCGCGAGACGTTTGAGACGGGCCTGCGCAAAACCATCGAATGGTACTTGCGACACGACGGCTGGGCGAAGGAAGTGACCGGCGGGAGTTACCGGCAGTGGATCGCAGTGCATTACTCATAGAGGAACCCGGATGGGAGCAGCCAACACGTACAAAGGCATCATTCTTGCCGGGGGTTCGGGAACGCGCCTCTATCCCGCGACCCAGGCAGTGGGCAAGAGCCTGTTGCCGCTGTACGACAAGCCCATGATTTACTATCCGCTCTCCACGCTGATGCTGGCGGGAATCCGCGACATTCTCGTTATTTCGACTCCCGGGGATTGTCCCCGCCTGGAGCATTTGCTGGGCGACGGATCGCGGCTGGGGCTCGAGTTCCAATACGCCGTGCAGAAAAAACCGGAAGGCATCGCGCAGGCATTTCTGGTGGGGGAAAAATTCATTGGCGCAAGCTGTTGCGCCCTGGTGCTGGGCGATAACATCTTTTATGGACACGATTTCGCGAAGCAACTGCGCGAGTCCACTGCCCAGACCTCGGGCGCCCGGGTATTCGCCTACCCGGTAAATGATCCCGAGCGGTATGGTGTCGTCGAATTCGATGATGCCGGCCGGGCGCTGAGTCTGGAGGAAAAACCGGCCAGGCCGAAGTCCCGCTACGCCGTTACCGGACTGTATTTTTACGACAATGAAGTCGCGACGATTGCCAAATCGCTCACGCCGTCGGCGCGCGGCGAGCTGGAGATCACCGATGTGAACCGCAGGTACCTGGAGCAGGGAAAGCTGGAAGTGGCGGTCATGGGCCGGGGCATGGCGTGGCTCGACACCGGAACGCACGATTCCATGATGGAAGCTTCACTGTTTATTCAGACCATCGAACGGCGTCAGGGCCTGATGGTTGCCTGCCCCGAGGAAATTGCCTATCGCTCCGGGTACATCAGCGGACAGCAGCTCGAAGACATCGGCAACGCCATGAAGAACAACGGCTACGGCGCGTACCTGTTACAACTTCTGCGGGAAAAGGTATTTTAGATGGCAGCCGGTCATGCTGGCAGTGCGGTCATGAAAGTCACGCGAGGATCGCTCGAAGGAGTCGTGATTCTTGAACCCCGAGTCTTTGGCGACGAGCGCGGCTTCTTCCTCGAGAGTTACAACCAGCGCGTCATGGAAGAAGTGGGCATTCGCGAGCTCTTCGTGCAGGACAATCATTCGTTTTCCACGCGCAATGTTCTGCGCGGGCTGCACTACCAGGTGCAGCGTCCGCAGGGCAAACTGATTCGCGCCATTGGCGGAGAGATCCTGGACGTGGTGCTGGACTTGCGGCGCAGCTCTCCCACCTTCGGCGCCTGGGAAGCCGTCCGCCTTTCTGGCGAGAACCAGAAGATGCTCTGGATTCCCGCCGGGTTTGCCCACGGCTTCCGCGTTGTTTCAGACAGCGTTCACGTGCTTTACAAAGCCACCGATTTCTACTTCCCGGAATTTGAGCACACCATCGTCTGGAATGATCCCGATCTGAAGATCGACTGGAAGCTCGAGGGCGAGCCCATCGTGTCAAGAAAAGACGGCGCCGGCCTTGCCTTTGCGGAAGCCCAGTACTACGCCTAAGGTCTCATCCCCATGCGAGTCACTCTGTTCGGCGCCAGCGGATTGCTTGGGAGGGCGGTCATGCGCCAATGGACCGGGGACACCGTCACCCCACTGAGTTCCCAGGAGGCCGACATTCGTGACCCTCGACAGGTGCTGGGCGCCGTGAAGCGAACGCGGCCGGAATGGATCGTGCTGGCCGCGGCCTACACGGATGTCGATGGCTGTGAAAGCCATCGAGAGCTGGCATTTGCCGTGAACCGGGATGGCGCCGCCCACGTAGCCCGCGCGGCCAAAGAGTCGGGCTGCCGTCTGCTTACCCTCAGCACCGATTACGTGTTCGACGGAACCAATTCCGTTCCTTATGAGTCCGGCGATCGCCGCGCCCCGCGCAGCGTCTATGGCCGCTCCAAGGCCGAGGGAGAGATACGCGTGCAGGAACTCCTGCCCGATGCCTGTATTGTTCGCACCTCCTGGCTCTTCGGGGTTGGGGGAAAGTGCTTCCCGGATACGATCCTAAGGCTGGCGGCCACGCGGCCCGAACTCGACGTGGTGAACGATCAGCGCGGCTCGCCGACCTACTCGCTCGATCTGGCGCGTGCCATCCGGCAACTTTGCAGGAGCGATGCCAAGGGCATCGTTCACGCCACCAACCGTGGCGATTGCACCTGGTTCGAATTCGCGGGAGAAATTGTCGCCCGGGCAGGACTCTCGACCGCCGTGCGGCCCACAACCAGCGACAAGTTCACGCGCCCCGCCGAGCGTCCCAGGTACTCGGTGTTGTCGCCCCACAGTCTGAATGCCTACGGCATCACCATGCCGGACTGGGGTGATGCGCTCGGGGCCTACCTGGAGGAGCGAGCGGCCTCGGAGGCGAACTCGCGGCGCGGTTGAAGAAGCGCGCACGCCCGCTTGCGGCCGCCACCGCAATCGCTCCAGGTTCAAGCCTCGTGCGAGCGTGGCGATCAGGGGAGGTGCGGGCAAATCGCCTAGCCGCTCGCATGTTGCTTGGCCTTGGCAATGAGATCTTCCACCTGCCTGCGTTGTGGATAGTCGGGATTTTCCTTCAGCAATTCCTGCCAGGTGACCACGGCGCCGGAGGGATCCATCTTGCCCTGCCACTCGACGATTCCCATGTTGAAAAGGGTTCCCGGGTGCCTGGGGCGGATCTTCAGCGACTTCTTGAACTCGGTGAGCGCACGATCGGCATCGCCCAGATACCAGTAAGCCGTACCCAAGTCAGTGCGCACGTCCGGGTTGTTGGGGTTGATTTCGAGCGCACGCTGATAATACTTGATGGCCTCGGAAAATTGCTCGCCGTCATAGTACACATTGCCCAGGTTCACGACCGCCTCGACATCGTTCGGTTTCTTATTCACCGCCGCGAGCCAGGGCGCTGCCGCGCGATCAACCATGGCTTTCTGTTGTTCCGGGGAGGGTCTCGGGGGAGTAGCCGCAGTTTCGCCAGGGCCTCCCGAAACGGCTGAGACCGGACCGTCGCCTGCGGGAGACGCCGACCCGCGGAACAGGTATCCGAGCGCCACACCCAGTAACAGGCAAAAAACAGCCAGCAGGTAAGACTGTCTCGCGGTCCATGGAGTTTCGGCTTGCGCGCGGGATGAATCGGGTGCAATTTTTGCGGTGCTCATGGTGTGCTCCTTTAACGTTTGGCGCCGGCAAGCGCCGGTTCCGGCGATTCCAGGTGAAACAGGCGCTGGACGGCAGCGGTCATCCGCTCCTGCTCCGCCTTTTCTGGGAGGTCCTTGAGTTCACGAGCCAGCGATCCTGCGATTCCCTGCGTGATGCGGGACGTCACCGCCGACAACATTTCGTCCTGATCCCTGGAAAACGGCCCGGCCTCGGTTTTGAAGGACTCCAGTTCTTGCCGGCAAATCTCGTCTAGTCGCGCGCGCAAAGCGGTGACCGTCGGCACCACACGCTCCGCCAGCAGCTCGCGGCGGAACCCTTGCGCCTCGCGAGCCACGATCTGCCGCGCCAATTCCACCGCAGCGCAGGCAGCCGGGACGGTGGCGTTGCCAATCGCAGTCTCATTGCGCACGCGCCTGGAAACCGTCAGGGCCTTTGCGATCACGGCATTCAGGGAGCGCGCCGCGCTTCGCACCTCTCGCGCCTGCTGCCATGCATTGTTGACCTGCGTGACAAGGTGCGGCTCGCCTATGACCATCGAGTCCAGGCTTGAAGTTACGGTGAAAATGTGAAGCAGAGCGGCGTCATCGAGCTCGACGGTAGAAGTGTTTCCATTCGCAGAGTTTCAGGTCGTACTTGCTCGAGAGGTAGCGCAGGACCGAGTTTGCCGCCAGCGAAGAATCGCTTGCCCAAACGATGAATTCCGTGCGATCGCCGGTGGCAAGGATAATGACCTCTTCTACCCCTTCCTCCCGCCCCAGTTCCGCCCAGCGCCTCGTAGCGTCGGGTCTCACTGATCCAGAAGCGTTCGCGAACCGCCGCCGGCGCCGTGCGGGAGTTCAAGCCGATCACCAACAGTGTGGGTTCCACAGCATCCCCCAGGGCCAGTTCACTCCCTGACTGGCACCCTGTATGCCAAAGCAACCTCGCCGACTCCGGCCGAGTAGCACATTTGTTTTCAAGTATTTAACTGCTTCTTGTCCTCGTTGCGGGGAGGCTGCTTTCTGCGCCCATGGGCTATATCCCCCTGCGGCGTGGGGTTTTCTCGCTGCGCCCCGGTACAACGTCGGACTGCAGAACTGCGTCAGATACCGCGGTAGCGTTGAGAAAAGCCACGCAACACCTCCCTCCGCACTTCAGCTTGCGACCGTCTCGTGAAAGGACTGGCTTGTTTTGCGTTCCCCGGCTAAGTATCTGAATGCACGCAACGAAGACAGGCGTTCAGGGATCTCGCTCCAGGGTCTGTCAAGATCAGCGGTTTTTTGGCAGGGCAAGTGCCCTTCTATTCATTTGGAGGAGGCCCAGGCCTCGCCGCTTTCATTTAGGAGAAAACGAGAATGAAGACCGTCACCAAACTTTGCTTTTGTGTCATGGCAATCGCGATGATCTCTTCCACCTGGTCGTTGGCCGATGATGGCGCCGATATCTTCAAAGCCAAGTGCGCCATGTGTCATGGGGCCGATGGCAAGGGGGCCACGGCGATGGGCAAGTCGCTCAAGCTGCGCGATCTGAGTTCCGAGGATGTGCAAAAGCAGTCCGACACGGACTTGACCGGCATTATCACCAACGGCAAAGACAAGATGCCAAAGTACGATGGGAAGCTGACCAAGGACCAGATCAATTCGGTGGTGAAGTTCATTCGCACGCTGAAGTAATTTCTTGTTTCGCTTTGGCCGGGGCTCGATCCCGGCCCTTCTTCATTTCAGGCGTATACTGTTTCCAGACAACCGGCTATCCGCTATCTAACCATCTAACCATCATCGCGGGAATGGCCGCTAACCCAAACACCTTCCGGCCTGTCCAAAAAGCAGCTATCGCACCGGGCGCGGAAGTGAGATCCGCCGTACGGAGGTCTTAGGGTGTCGGACGATCAAGAGAAGAATTCATCCACAACCAGTTCGGGAGTCTCGCGCCGCGAGTTTCTCAAAATCGGCGGCATCACCGTCGCGGTACCTCTGGTGGCCGGACCCCGAGTCGTCGAGGCTGCGGGAGCGCCGGTCAAGGTCTACGGGCCGGGCAAGGTTCCCATCGAACTGGCGGTAAACGGCAAGAAACAGGCGCTCCAGCTGGAGCCGCGGGTGACGCTGCTCGATGCCCTGCGCGATTCGCTCGACATCACCGGAGCCAAGCGGGTCTGCGATCGCGGCGAGTGCGGGGCCTGCACCGTGCTGATGGACCACAAGGCGGTCTATGCATGTTCGATCCTGGCCATCGATGCCCGCGGCAAGGATATCGTCACCGTCGAGTCGCTTATGCAGGGCGACGCGCTGCACCCCATCCAGCAGGCCTTCGTCGACAACGATGCCTCACAATGTGGATTCTGCACTCCGGGATTCGTCGTGGCCACCAAGGCATTTCTCGACAAGTATCCGAATCCTCACGCGGAGGACATTCGCCGCGGACTGAGCGGCAACCTCTGCCGCTGCGGCACGTACCACGGGATTCAGCAGGTCGTCGCGCAGATGTCGCGGAAAGGGGCGTAAAGCATGCCGGACTACAACTGGCCTGACGCGGAACATCGCACGCTGATCGGCAAGCGCATATCGCGCGTGGATTCTCCGGTGAAGGTTTCGGGTCGGGCCAAGTACTCTTACGACTATCACGGAACCGGCATGCTGTTCGGCAAAGTATTGCGGTCTCCCTACGCCAAGGCCCGCATCGTCAGTATTGACACGACAGCTGCCGAAAAAATGCCCGGCGTGCGTGCCGTACAGGTAATTCAGAAGCCGGGAACGACCGTGCAGTGGGCGGGCGACGAAGTGGTCGCCGTCGCCGCCGTCGATGAACCCACCGCGGAAGACGCGGTGCGCGCCA
Organism: Terriglobales bacterium; assembly: GCA_035262225.1. Classification (GTDB taxonomy): domain Bacteria; phylum Acidobacteriota; class Terriglobia; order Terriglobales; family Acidobacteriaceae; genus DATFTE01. Next base: position 6,742 of record DATFTE010000189.1, on the reverse strand, counting down.
TCAAGGTGAAATATCAGCCGCTGTCTTACCTGGTGAGCGACGCCGAACCTCCCGCCGGCGCCGGCGAGGGCGGAGGTCCGCTGGCCGAGGACGACATCTACGATGCGCTCAGCAATCAGGTCCCTGACAATCAGCTGATTGATACCCTCGAGAAGCAGGGCGTCAGCTTCAAGGTGGACGAGGACTTTCTCAAGGAGCTGAAGGGGTACCAGGTTCCCGATCCGGTGGTGCAGGCCATCAAATCCGCCCCTTATCGCGAGGCGAAGGGTGCAGCGCGCTCCAGTTATCAGAAGGCAACCGCTATCACGCTGGGAAATGCGGATCAGGCATTCGCGAACGCCGAAGTCGTCTCCGAGGGACTTTACGGAGCTCCGGTCATCGCCCATTGCTGCCTCGAGGCTCATGGATCGGTTGCCGAATGGCCCGATGCCAACCACCTGTTGGTGCACATTTCGACTCAGAACGTCTCCGGCATCGCTGACCAGATGGCGGAACCGCTGACCGTTCCAGCCACCAACATACGCGTTCGTCAGGATCACGTGGGCGGCGGTTTCGGAAGCAAGTTCGCCGCCGACCGCTGGGACATCGCGACCGCTCGCCTTTCCAGAAAGGCAGGCAAACCCGTACGCATCATGCTGGAGCGCGACGCGGAACTCGAGGTTGCCGGGGCTCGTCCTTCGGCCTACGCGCGCGTCAAGCTGGCGGCGAAAAAAGACGGCACCCTGACCGGATGGCAATCCCAATCGTGGGGCACGGGAGGGCCGGGGGGCGGTGGCATGCCTCCCATACCCTACGTCTTTGCCATCCCCAATCAGAAGAAGGAACATACGGCTGTCCGCAACAATATCGGCCCCGCGCGCGCATGGCGCGCTCCCAACCATCCCCAGGCCGCCGTCATCACCATGGGGGCGCTTGACGACCTGGCCGCCAAGCTCAACATGGATCCCCTCGAGCTGCTGCGCGAGAACCTGGACTTGGTGGTAAAGGACCGGCAGAGCACCTACCGCGAAGAGCTCGGTATCGCTTCCGAGCTGATGGGATGGAAAGAAAAGTGGCGTCCGCGCGCCCAGAACGTCTCGGACAACATCGCGCGCGGTCTGGGCGTCTCTGTGCATACCTGGGGCGGACGCGGGCACGCCAGCAACTGCGATCTCACCATTCATCCCGACGGGTCGGTCGACATCAAGATCGGGACCCAGGACCTGGGCACGGGCACGCGCACCACCATTCTCATCGTCGCCGCCGAAAGCCTGGGCCTGCCGCTCGAGGCCATCAGTCTTTACATTGGCGACACGCTGTATCCTCCTTCCGGCGGTTCCGGCGGTTCGACCACGCCCGGTGGCGTCAGCTCCTCCACCCGGCGGGCCGCGGTCGATGCGCGTGAGGCGGTCTTCGCCATAGCCGCCCCTGCTTTGATGGCGCGGCCCGAGGAACTGGAGTGTGCGAATGGCACCATTCGTGTCAAGAGCGATCCCGGCCGGTCCCTGACCTGGAAGCAGGCATGTGCGAAGATCGGCGCCGTGCCGATCACCAAGCGCGGCCACAATGACTCGGTCGCGGCCAACAATCATCCCGACCTCACCAACAGCGGAGTGGGCGGTGTGGGCATGGCCGACGTCGAGGTGGATCTGGAAACCGGCGTAGTCAAGGTGAAGAAGATGGTGGCGGTGCAGGATTGCGGCCTCATCGTCGACCTCAAACTCGCCGAGAGCAGCTGCTATGGCGCCATGGCGATGGGCATCAGCTATGCGCTGTTCGAAGAAAAAGTGTTCGATCAGCTCACCGGCCGCATGCTGAATCCGAACATGCAGTTTTACCGGCTGGCGGGGCTGAATGATATTCCCGAACTCGTGGTTCACATGATGACCGGCAAGGGCTACGACGAGCGCGGAGTTATCGGACTGGGCGAGCCGCCGGTGATTTCTCCCGGTGCCGCCATTGCCAACGCGGTGGCCAACGCCATCGGGGTGCGGGTTCCCTTTCTCCCCCTCACCCCAGACCGTGTGCTGACGGCACTCGGTCAGAAGGCAGGTGCGTAATGCGTGCCTTTGAATATGCCAGTCCGGAGACCATGGAACAGGCGGTGGGACTGCTGGCTGCCAGCTGGGGCCAAAGCGAAGTTCTGGCGGGAGGCACCGACTTGCTGGCACTGATGAAAGACGACATCCTGCAGCCCAGGCGCCTGGTCAATCTCAAGGAGATCCCGGAACTGCGTGGCGTCTCGGCGAGCGCCGACGGTCTGCGCATCGGAGTACTCACTACTCTCGGTGATCTGGCCGACAACGCGAACGTAATCGGGAACTATCCCGCCCTGGCGGAGGCACTGAACGAGGCTGCCAGCCCGCAGATTCGCAATGTGGCGACGCTCGGCGGGAATCTCTGTCAGCGTCCACGCTGCTGGTACTTCCGCAACGGATTCGGCCTCTTGCCCAGAGACTCGACGGGCAGGGATCTTGTAGCCGAGGGCGAGAACCGGTATCACGCGATTCTGGGCAACGATGGTCCGGCGAAGTTCGTGAGTCCGTCGAGCATCGCGCCAGTGCTGATCGCATACGGCGCGAAAATTCGCCTGCAGAGTCCCAAGGGACGGCGTGACCTGGAACTGGAAAAGTTCTATGTGATCCCGAACAGCGAAGAACAGCGCGAGCATGACCTCGCGCCGAACGAAATCATCACCGAGATCATGCTCCCTCCGGCGGCGCAGGCAAGGGTCGCCCACTATGAAGTCCGCCAGAAGCAGGCCTTCGACTGGCCGCTGGCGGTGAGCGCCGTCGCTTTGCGGATGGATGGTTCCACGGTTCGATCCGCGCGCGTGGTGCTGGGCTATGTGGCGCCGACGCCCTGGCGGTCGGCAGAAGCCGAGCAGGCGCTCGCCCGAAAAACCATCTCACGGGATGTGGCTACGGTCGCGGCCGCGGCCGCGTTGCAGAATGCCAGGCCGCTCAGCCACAACGCCTACAAGATTCAGCTGGCACGGATTTCCTTGAAACGGGCCATTCTCAGGGCGGGAGGTGTTGCATGATTCCGGAATCCGAGCGCTTTGACATCCATCATCCCAACCTCTGCCCGTCGCTGCGCTGGAAGGGCCAGTTCATTCTCGCCGAGCGCGATCCCTCCGTCCCACCGTCGAATGACGGACTGTTCTGGTGCCTTCACACCCAGACCTGCATCGGTCCCGACGGACGGCTCGCCGAACCGGGCAACTGCTGTTCCCCGGGGCGAGCCTGCCACGGCACGGGCAAGTGCGGATAGCGAAACCGCAATATAATAGGCATACCAGCCCGATGTGTGGAGTTTCGCGATCATGAAGTCTGCCAGCCTGCTCGTCTCCCTTTTGCTCTTAAACTTCAACTTTCCGCTAGCGACGCCCGCGAGCGCGCAAACCGGTGCCCGCGATCTCAGCTACACCATCTCCACCAGCCAGCCCTGGACCGACACCGGCGTGGACCTGCTGCCGGGCGACAGCCTGATGATCAGCGCGTCCGCCGCCAGCGGTTCCGGATGCGATCCCAAGGGTGTCAGCGGAGCCGCCAGGAGCGCCAATCTTCCGGCAGCCGACGCGGCGCCCGGGGCGTTACTCGCCCGCCTTGAAAATCAAGGGAGCGCCATCGAGGTGGGAAGCAGCAAGGAAGTCCGCGCCGACACCGCCGGCCATCTGTTTCTTGGCGTCAACGCCGGGGGCACTCCGCCATGTGCCGGCAGCTTTGCCGTGAAGGTGCGCATCACTCCGGGACCGGCGCCGGCATCGGCCGCGGCCAGGAGCGCAACGCCCGGCAACAATGCCGCTTCGGAGCAATCGAGCAGGCCGACGGCCGACGAGGTCAAGAAGAAATTGGCCAACGCCGCCCAGGTTTGGCTGCAGGGGCAGTTCGGCAGCGGACAACCCGGCGAGGCTTCCACGTCGTCTACCTCAGCGGTCGCGGGAAATGACGCGAACCCGGGATCGGCACCGGCGGCCGTAGCCCTGGAGGTCTCAAAAGACAAACTCGATCCTGCCCTGAGCAAAGACATCGACGGGCTGCCGCGGCGGGTGAATGACGAATTCAACAACCTCGGCGACATGGTGAATTTCGTCATGGTTGGCAGCAAGGAACAGATACAGTCCTCGCTTGAAGCTGCGACCTGGCATGTGGCCGACACCAACACCACCGAATCGGCGCTGAAAGCGGTGATCGAGACTTACCAGAACAAGGACTACATGAGCATGCCGATGAGCCAGTTGCGCCTGTTTGGCCGGGTGCAGGATTACGGCTACGAAATGGCCGAGCCGTATGCGGTGGTCGCCAGCCGCCATCACTTCCGCATCTGGAAGGCACCCTTTACGTGGAACGGACAAACCGTGTGGGTGGGTGCAGGGACACACGATATAGGATTCGAAAAGGATCAGCGCAACGGCAAGGTTACTCACAAGATCGATCCCGCGGTGGACGGGGAACGCGAGAACATCGCAGCAAGCCTGCAGAAAGCGGGCAAGGCGAAGTCCCTCTACTACTACTTGCCGCCCGACCCCGTGCAGGAGGCGCGCAACGCCACCGGCGGCGGCTACCACTCCGACGGAAGAATCATTGTGATTATGCTGAAGTAAGTGGCGGGCCAGGAAGGGTCCGGCTCACTGCAACTTTCCGTACTCCGCTTTGGCTTCCTTCAGGATGGGTACATCGGGATCGGCATTCTTCCAGAGCGCAAGAAAATTCTGGTAGGCCACGCGGCTCCGCGCCATGTCGCCTTGGGCGGCGTAGGCTCGACCGAGTTCCAGATTGGCGAGCGACGACGTGGAATCGAATGCGGAAATGCTGCGCAGATCGAGAATCTTCTGAAAGGCTTGCACCGCATCGCCCGGCTGATGCAGTCGGAGATAGGCGAGGCCACGGAGGTAGAGCAAACCGGTATTGGTACGCGCGTAAACCATCGCGCCGTCGGTCTCGTCAATGGCTTTTGCAGGGTTGCCGTGAGTGTAGTCAATGCCGGCCCGCACCAGCGGCAGCATCACAAACTGCATGAGCGTGTCATAGGGGCGCTTGCTGGCCACATCTTGAGCCAGCCTCAATGCCTGCTTGTCCTGGCCCTCGATGGTCAGAATAATCGCCGCGTTGACCACGGTGGCGGGCGCACTGGTCAGCTTCAACGCTCCCTGGGCGTCAGCCAGGGCATTCTGTTTTTCTCCAACCAGCGCTTCCATCACACCTTCTTGCGCATATTCGCCCGCAGCGCCATCTTTCAGATTCAAACGCACTGCGGCGTCCCGGGTCTTCGCACCCAGGTCGCGGCCAGCTTTCATCTGCCCTGCGCAAAAGGCGAGGGCGGTACGAATCCCCAAAACATTCAGCTCGCCCGGCGGTCCCACGTTGGCCGATTGCAGCTCTCGCTCCATGGTGGCAGGATCATTCTGCACCCAGGCCATTCCCGCCAACTGCGAGTGGGCCTGTGCCACCGCCAGCTTGCGCACAAGCATCTGATTCACGGTTGCCTTGGCCTCCTCCACCCTCCCCAGTCCGGCGTACGCCTGCGCCAGGTTGCTATAGCCGCTCACACTGTCGGGATCGTACTGTACCGACAGACGCGCATTGTCGAGCGCGTTTTCGAACTGCCCCAGGTTGTTGTAGATGGCAGCGAGATTGTTGTAAGGAATCGAATCGCGCGGATAGGTCTGCTTGTAAAGCTCCAGCGCGGTGATGCCCTTCTCCAGTTGCCCCGAGTCAGCATAGTAGTGCGACATGATGTACAGCTTCTCGTGTTCGCTGGCGCGGTCGCGCAACTCGAATGCCTTCTGCCGATTCTCCTCCGATTGCTCGGTCTGGCCCATGTTGTTATAGACGGCGCCCAGTCGCGCGTAGGCCATGGCGAAATTGGGATCGAGTTCGGCTGCCCGCTGGTAGAGCGGCAAGGCTTTGAATTCGTCGCCCGAGTTGTGTTCGATGTCTCCCAGGCTCAGCGCCTTCAGAGCTTCCAGGGAGGAAGTGGTCGCTTCCGACAGGGGCTTGTCATACTTTTGCAAAGAAGCCAGCGATTCTCCGAGTTTCCGGCGCAGGCTGGTTCCGGCCTTGTGGAGAGAGTTCAGAACTTGCTCTTTGCTTCCCACCTGCATCTCTTCCCGCGCCAGCGACTCGCCGGAAGAGGCATTGACCGCGTCGAGGGTAATGACATACTGGCTCCCCATATTGGAGATCGAGCCGTTGAGCATGGCCTTAATGCCATCGCGCAGGCAGATCTCCCGTCCCACTTCCGCGGTCACGCGGTCATCTGGAGGACGCCCCATAAACTGCAAAGTCTGGCGGACCTTCTGTTCGGGAAACACGTTGATGTACGGAGACTGCTCCAGGTCGAACGCCAGCGCTTTCTTCAGCGTGCCGTCAAACACCGGATCCGCCGTCGTGTTGACAAAGTCGGTCACCAGGATCGAGTCCTTTTCGGTAATGGAGCTGTGCGCCCGGCGCGAAAGAAGCGTCCCGCCCAAACCCGCAACCGCGATCGCCAGGACGGCAGCGATCAGATACTTCCACGGGACTCGGGTGCCTCGCGCAGGCAAGCCCACTACGCGCACGCTGCCCGAGGAGTTGCCCACTGCGGCTTTGATCCCTGACTCAGTGTCGCGCTTGAGGCGCTTCAGGTCCGCGCGTACTTCGGCCGCGCTCTGGTAGCGCAGCTCGCGATCTTTCTCCAGCAACTTCTGAATGACTTGCTCGAGATGCGGCGGCACTTCGGGATTCAGACGGACCGGCGCCACCGGCGGGCGATTCAGAAG
>DATFTE010000188.1:0-3908 GCA_035262225.1 Terriglobales bacterium | reverse complement strand
TGTCTCATTTGGTGGAGCCGGGCAGTAGCGGAGCAGCCGGCACGCTGTGATATCGTGCCGATGACGTTCCGCATCCGGTTATAAGTGACACGGCGACCGTCGGGTTCCCGCAGCAACCAGTCGGCGGCATTGGTCGACTCGGAGTCTGGGGCGGCTCCACGTAGCTCAATGATACGAGCAAGAATCTGGCGGATTTGGTCATCGGCAGGCACCCATCGTTCGGTGTGGAGCTTACCCAGGGGCACATGTAATGCCCACTGGTCGCGGTGGTCTGGGTGGGGACTCAGATGACGCAGACAATCGGTCTGCAGATGAAGACACTCGCCGATGCGCATTCCGGTGGCACGAAGTAAGCGGAGGGCATTGGAGTGCAAGTCATCGGTTTGGCAGAGTAGCTGATCTAACAGGCGGTCGTTCTCCGGAGATAACGGTTGGGGTAGATAGAGATCTCGAGGCGGAAAATCCTGCCGCAAAATCAGTCCTTCTGGCAAGCGCTGGCCGTTGCTGATCAAGTCGTCGAGGAGACGGCGAACACACATCAGAAAGGCATGGCGGCTGCGGTTGGTGAGGGACGGTGTTTCCTGTGCCAAGCTGCGAAGCCAACCCAGAATATGGGGATCGCGGCGGAGTTGGGAGGCGCTATGGAGTTTGGGGTAAGCGGTGTGCAGATAACGCAAGAAGCGATTCACTGCTGAGCGGTAGTAGGCAATGGTGCTCGGCCGGAGAGCTACCGCCAGAGCTTCGAGTTGGTTCTCGAAGCTGCGATCGAGAGAAAGTTGACGTTTCATGATAGCTGGGGAGGATGAAGGCGCGCCCGGTTTTCGAGTGCGCGGTGAAACTGATCCCAGACATCTTGGGGAGACAGTTGTACGTAGAGCATGGTGGTGTGGATATGAGAATGACCCATGAGGCGCATCAGAGCCGGCAGCGAGATACCGGCCCGCACCATGTCCGCACCGAATGTGTGCCGAAAACGGTGCGGGTTAGCCCGCACGATTTTACTCTGGCAGCGGTGATGTCGAAATAGGGAGCGCAGCCCGGCCGGCGTCATGGGCTGACCTCGTTGGGGCCCCTTAAGAGAAAGGAACAGATATGGGGAGTTCGTGAGAGGTCTTTCCAGATGCAGATAATGCTCCAGAGCCTGAATCGTGTCTGGAGGCACCGGCAGGAGTCTTTCTTTGTTGCCTTTGCCGTGGACTCGCAATTGGGCTTCGGTCAGATGAAGATCTTCCAGTTGGATGGCCAATGCCTCCTGGGAGCGCAGGCCGTCGTAAAGCATCAATGCGATCAGACTGAGATCCCGAAAAGTGCGGAAACTCCTCCAGAAGCGGGCCACCTCGTCAGCCGAGAGAGGTACGACCAGGCGGCGCGGGCGTTTCAGTCCGAGGCCGCTGCCGGCGCGCCGGGGCCCGCCATAGCCGAAGGGGCTGCGGGGGGAACGTGTGGGTGCGATCCCGTCGCGTCGTGGAATTTCGCGTCCGTGGTGGAAACGGTACAGGCAGCGTAGAACGCTCAGGCGATGGTAGAGAGTCTGAGGCGCCGGCTGGGGTTGGTGGTCCCGTTGGTAGCGCAGATAATCGAGCAAGGTAGATTCGTCGATCTGAGCGAAGGGACGAGGGGGATGGGGAAGCCACCAGCGGGCGAAGTGGAGGAGATCGTAGGCGTAAGCGCGCACGGAGCGCAGCGAAAGCCCGCGCGCTCGTTGTGCGTCGAGGAATTCATTGAGCCACGGGATCTCGCGGTTCCGCTGGTCGACGACGCGGTAGGCAGAGATGCCGGCGGGCGAAGTCCGGCGGTACAGAAGATGGAACTTCATTCGTGCGCCAGTTCCAGGCAGCGCCTGAAATCCGCGGCCGTGGCGCCGGCAACAAAGTAACTGTTGGGGTCATGGCCATCCGGCAAATTCACAATGCGTGGAATCAGGCCGGCGCTGGTGAGGCGGTCCGCCAATGACACGGTCGCCCGTTGGCCGGCAAGGTTGACATCGCGATCGAAGGCAAGGTAGAGACGCCGGCCCTTGCGGTCGCAGAGTTGAGCAACATGGGCTGGTGTCAGGTGAGTACCGAAGGCACAGGTGGTGTTGCGGAACCCTGCTTGCCAGAGTACAGCGAGATCGAACGGTCCTTCGACCAGAATGACGGTGGAGAACTGTCGCACCGATTCCCATGCGAACAAGCCTCCTTTGGAACGCGGCAAAAATCGATGGGGAAAGGCGGCGCCAACACTGCGTCCATAGAGATTGATCACTCGGCCTTGCCGACAACAGGGAAAGACAACGCGCCGGCAAAATGCGTCGTGGCCCTGGTTATCGATCAACCCGACCTGCAAGAGCAGTTCCAGAGGATAGCCGAAGCCGGCCAGATGCCGCCGCAGATTACCTCCGGGGGCATAGCCGATGCGCAGCAACTCGATCAGATCGGGGTCGAACAGGCCCCGCTGGGCCAGGTAGTGAACAGCCTCGGGGTGGTGGTGGAGTTGAAGCTGGTAAAACGCGGTAGTTTGCTGCAGCAGTTCGGTAGGAGGGACCGCAACCTGGCTCAGTTCCGCTTTCAGGTGTTCTACACTTTCGCGGAAGGAAAGGCCCAGAGAAAGTTGAATCCAGCGGATCAGGTCTCCACCGCGCCCGCAGCCATGGCAATAGAACAGATTCTTGCGGGCATTGACATAGAAGGAAGGTTTGGTTTCTTGATGCAACGGGCAGAGTCCGACGAACTCGTGCTGTTGACCAGCCCGGCGGGCGCGCCACTGCCGTCTCCGCAGGTAGTCCAGCAAGGGCAGTTGCTGTTTGAGGTGATCGAGATTCTCATCCATCATCCGTTTCCGATCGTGGAAATCGTCAGAAAGGGATAACCACCCGGCCGCTGCAGCCGCAGACGATGCATCGGCGCCAGAACTCTGGCGCTTGAGGGGGCCAGCACGGAACGAAAGCGGCAGTGCCGCCGGCCTGGGTTGCTACCCGCGCGGATCTGGAGTTCCCACAACCGCATGTTGGCGGATCCGGAATCGAAAAGGAACCCTGATCCGTCACGCGCGCTTGCGCCAGCCGCCGCCGATACTCCCGTTGCCGATCGCGATGGTCCAGCCGTCCTTCCGGAGTCCGCTGATGGCGGCAGTTCGCCGAACGTCGTTGCTGGAGACGTGCTGCGGCGCGGCAAGCGGGGCTGCAATAGCGTTGTCCGCGATCACACTGCTGACAGATCCAGAACGCGGCAGTACAGCCGCAGCAGCCCCGCTGGCGGAGAACTGTTTCACCCGGACTCGTCATGCCCGCCACAGGCGGGGACTGGACAGAGGCAACGGATCATGACACAGTTAGAACCAGCTTCAATGCATGGTGACCCGTTGGAGGTTGCCAATCATAGCCCCCGCTGCTTACGACAGCGGGGGCTTTCTACTACTTATTCCCGCCCCGAAGACGAACTCTACATCACCCCTTCGAGGGGTGGGAACTGGAGCACGATTCTCAGCTCAAGAAGCCCTCAACTGGAAAAGAATCAAGCCTACTTTGCGACTTCCTCTATCGGCAGTGATCGGCAAATGGATGATTCAATTTAAGCCCACGATTTCCGGAGATTGGCCGGTTAAAAGCTGGACAATCACCTGAAAACGATGGTGTCGGTGGATTTCTTGGTCGTGCCAACGATTCGGTTCCAGATGCTATACGTATTTCTGGTGCTGGCGCACGAGCGGCGGCGCATCCGGCACTTGGCAGTCACCGCACATCCCACGGCGGAATGGACGGCGCAGCAGATGCGAGAAGCCTTTCGGTGGGACACCGCGCCGCGCTACCTGCTGCGCGATCGCGATCGGATCTTTGGCCAGGAGTTCGTGAAGCAGGTGAGGGCGATGGGCATCAAACAGGTGCTGTCGGCGCCGCGTTCCCCGTGGCAACGTGCTTACGTCGAGCG
>DATFTE010000187.1:0-2841 GCA_035262225.1 Terriglobales bacterium | reverse complement strand
GACCACGGCGGCAATGTCGTCCCTGGTGGTGAGGCCGGGAGCATAGAGAACATCCGCGCCGGCATCTTGATACGCTTGCAGCCGCTTGATCGTGTCTTTGAGATCCGGCCGGCCGTGCAGGTAGTTTTCCGCGCGCGCAGTTAAGGTGAAGGAAAAGGGCAAAGCTCTCGCTGCCGCCACGGCCGCGCGAACGCGCTCCACCGCATGATCGATTTCGTAAATGGGATGGTCGGCACTGCCGGTGGCATCTTCGATTGAGCCGCCGACCAGTCCCGCGGCGCCTGCAATTCTGATGGTCTCGGCCACGACTTCCGGTGAGTCTCCATAGCCATTCTCCAGGTCGGCGCTGACGGGAAGGTCGGTGGCGGACACGATGGCACGGGCATAGGCCATGTTCTCGTCACGATCGATGGTGTTATCGCGCCGCCCCACCGAGAAGGCGTACCCCATGCTCGTAGTGGCAAGCGCCTCAAAGCCCAGGTGGGCCAACAGCCTCGCTGTTCCAGCGTCCCAGGGATTGGGGATGATGAATGCGCCCTCGCGCTCATGGAGTGCGCGGAAGGCGCGTCCGTTTTCAGCTTGCATAGACATGGAGACAGCGGCCTGGCCGCCGGCTTCCACAGTCGGGAAGCCAGCGGCTGGAAGCCAGGAGCTTGGGAAACTATTTGGGGAACGCCTCGATCGCCTTGCGTTCGTCGTCCTTGATGTCGAAGACGGTGTAGAGCTTGGTGATCTGGAGCAGGTCGTGAACTTTCTTGGTGAGGTTGAGCAGCTTGAGCTCGCCGCCTTGGTTGCGAACGGAAGTGAACGCGCTGACCAGCTCGCCGATACCGGAGCTGTCGATGTAGGTCACGTCGCCGAGGTTGAGCAGGATTTTCTTCTGGCCTTTGGCAACCAGGTCTTTCACCGCTTCACGCAGGATCACGCTGCCTTCGCCCAAGGTGATGCGACCGCTCATATCGACGACGGTAACGCCGTTTACCTGTCGCGTGCTAGCCTTCATTGTCACTGTGTTTCCTCCTTGGCATTCGCCGTTTTGCGGCCGACATGCTTGATAAGTGTGATTTCTGTGCCGGGCTCCACGTTCCTGAATCTGACCTCATCCATGAAAGCCCGGATCAGGAAAATGCCTCTGCCTGAGCCTTTCATCAGGTTCTCCGGGGCCAGAGGATCGGGAATCACGCAGGGATCCAAACCTTTGCCCTGGTCGGTAATCGTGATGACCAGAGCGTCGCTCGTGGTTTCATAGGCCACGAAAAACTTCTTCTGCGGATCGCGCGCATTGCCGTGCAACACCGCGTTCACCGCCGCTTCCCGCACCGCCATAGCGATGTTGTACTGGTCGTCCTCGCTGAAACCGGCCCGGGCCGCAACCTCCTGCGCCTTGCTCTCAGCGTGGTTGACGCTATCCAAGGTTGAGTCCAATGTGTAAGAAACCCGATTTGTCATTCGGCGGTCCACAGATGTCTGCCCAGGACAGCGCAGGCACATGAGGGATGAGCGAACCCGTAGTTTGCCTAGTTGCGAAGGGAATTGTCAAACCCGCAATGGGCGCGGCCTGAACTAAATAATGCAAACTCTTGCATCCGCGGAACGCCTTTCCGGCTTAGACACCGTGATCTGCGCCTTTGTTCCCCCTTCCCGTCGGTGGGCGAAAACAGGCTCAGTGCTGGACCGGAGCGAACTTCAGCACCACCAGGGTCTGGTCGTCCACGCGTTGCGGGCCGGCGCGGAAAGACTGCAGGTCCCTGACGCAGGCGTCCACCAATTGCCGCGAGTCATAGCCATGGAAGGGTTCCAGTAGCCGGCCAAGCCGCTTGTCGCCGTACTCGGAGCCGTCATGGGCGGCGGATTCGGTGAACCCGTCGGTGTAGATCACCAGGCTGTCGCCCGGCGAAAAATTGACCTGGGTGCTCAGGAATTCCTGGTCATGGAACATGCCCACCGGGAGCGCCGATGAATACAGGGTGTTCACACCGGTGGCAGCCAGGTGAATCGGCGGCAGGTGGCCGCCGTTGCAAAGCTCGACTTCGCCGCACTCGCGTGCCCGGCCAACGATCAAGGTAGCGTACTGGCCTGGCAACGTGCTGTCGGAAAAAATTCGGTTGGCGCGCTCCACAAGCTGCGGCAGCGGCAGTCCGCTGGGAATCAAAACCCGAAACATGGCGTGCAGGTTGGCCATCAGCATGGAAGCCGCAACGCCTTTCCCGGAAACGTCGCCCACCATGAAGTACAGGTCTCTGTCGTGCTGGACTATGTCACAGTAGTCGCCGCTGACCAGGCCCGCCGGTTCGTAGTGATATGACACCCGCCATCCGGAAGCCTTCAGGTCTTGCTGGGGAAGCAGCCCGGCCTGGATGCGCGCAGCCAGCGCCAGGTCTTGCTCGAGCGCTCGCTGCTCGGACGGCTTGAGGCAGTCAAGGCAAACCTGGGCCAGGGGATCGGCGATGAGCCGGGAAGTCTCAACCGTACCGTGACAGTCCTCGCAAACACCGAAAGTTCCGGTGTCGACTTTCTCGAGGGCCTTGTCGACTTGTTCGAGCAATTGCACCAGATTGGCGGTTTGCGATCGGGCGACTGCCTGTTGTAGTTTCTCCCGCCGCGTCTCAAGTTGGCCGCGGAGGAAATGAAGGTCGGTGACTTGGATGGCCATGCCACTTACTCCTTAGTACTAAATAGAGTCCTGGAACCCGGGGTGAGATTCGCTATTTTTGCACCCCTGAGGTGTTCCTGGACCAACACTAGACCGGAAAGCTGAGTACAGGCTATCTGATCTTTGCTTTCAAAATCGGAGAAATGTTCTGGCATCGGCAAACTGCATTCGGTATTCTGCCCTCAGAG
>DATFTE010000186.1:0-7612 GCA_035262225.1 Terriglobales bacterium | reverse complement strand
CGCGCACCCCGATACCCAACGACTGCGCATCGGACGCGCTGCCGATCTTGCCGTTCTTGGTGGCGAGCGACCGCATGCGATCATCTCCCACGCGTGCGTCCGCATACGACGCCCCGCGCAACCTCGCGACCTCCAGCGCCCGCTGTGCAATCTCTTTCATGACGGAAAATTCAATCTACCACAGCGGCTCGTGTGGGGACGGGCGCCCCCGCCCGTCCAGCGCGAAGCAGGGCAAGAATAACGCCCCTTTTACCGACACTTTGTCTGCCTTTGTCGGCAGGCAAACGAGAAACCTTGAGTCGTATACTTGCAACCACAGACTCATCCCCATGGGGATCTCATGACCACCAAACCGGTTGATCCGCGGGAAGCACTGCGCGAGGAATGGACGAGCGCAGCACCTTACTGGAAGAAGTGGGACGCCAAGCTGGCGATGCAGTCGCAGGCGGCGACCGCTCTGATTGTCGACGGCGCGCAACTCGCTCCCGGAATGCAGGTGCTCGATCTGGCGAGCGGCACCGGACAACCCGCGCTGACCATCGCCCGGAAAGTTGCTCCTCGCGGCCGTGTCGTCGCCACCGACATGACGGCCGACATGGTCGACATTGCCCGCGAGAACGCGGCGGCGCGGAACCTGGCCAATGTCGAGGCGCAGGTCGTCGAAGCTGAGCACCTTCCTTTTCCGAACGGCACTTTTGACCGGGTCACCTGCCGCTTCGGCATCATGTTCGTCCCCGACGCGGACACCGCCTTCGCGGAAATCCGCCGCGTGCTGAAACGTCGTGGCCGCTTCTCCTTTCTGGTTTGGGGACCGCTCGAAGAGAACGCCATGTTCGCGGCTTCCATGGGGGCGTTCATGAAACATCTCAATGTTCCGCCTCCACCCCCGGATGCTCCGACCGCGTTCCGCTTCGCCGACACCGGCCAGTTCGCGAGCCGGCTGGAGACGGGCGGCTTCACCGACGTGGTGGTCAGCAAGCACCACATCCCGTGGTCGTGGCCGGGATCACCGGAGGAGGCGTGGCAGGGCATGAGCGAGCTGGCGACGCCGTTTAAGAAGGTCATCGCCGCGGTCCCACCCGGGAAGGTACCAGGCGCAATCGAGGAGGTGCTGGGCAACCTGCGCCGCCTGTATGACGGGCGCCAGGTCAACTATCAGGCGACGGTGAATCTGGCCACGGGCGGAATCTGAATCTCGCACGGATATCCGCACAGTGCGCCTCGGACATTCATGGTCCATTTCCACGGCGGCATCAAGGTGTCCGGGGAAGCCTGTGTTTTAAAGAACGAAACCCTGGGACGCCGCTCAATGAGCGGGTGGAATCAGCCGCTGCTCAAGCAGGAACCCGGCGACGGCTTCGGCGATGGCGCGGTAGCCGGCGGGGGTGGGGTGGGTCTCGTACTTGCCGTGGTAATAGAGCGGCGGCGAGTGCCGGGCGATGTCGCGCAGGGTGCCGGAGAGTTCGGTGAAGGGCATGCCTTGGCTCGAGCTCACGTCGCGGAGGGTACTCACCACGAGCGGATATTCGCGGCGAGCCTGGTCGATCCATTTGGATGGAGCATCGTCGTAAATGTTCTCGCGGCAGGGCAGGACGGCGATCGCCATACGCGCGCCGGATTGCTTGACCAGTTCATTGAGCCAGAGCACTTCTCCTGCCTCACGCTTCAGCTCGTCGAGTTGAAACTGTTGCGGCGGGTTGGCGAGATCGGGAAGACCATTGCCGACAAGCGCGACATCACGGCGGTGGCTCATGACGCGTCCTTCCGAGATGCGCAACAGATTGAAGAACTCCGAATGCTCGGCGAGAAAGCGGAAGCCCGGCAAGCGGCTGGCGAGCGTGCGCACGGTATTGGTTTCTTGTGCTGCCGCCTGGACAGCGGAGGTGGGCCGCGGAGTGACGTTTCCGTTTGCGTCCGTGACGAACAGTCCGGTGAAATGATCCACCGCGCAGCCGACACTCAAGATGACGAGCCGGGGATGAAAGCCTCGGACCCAGTTCTGGTACCAAAGGGCCTGTTCCGCGACCGCGCTTCCCGAGATGCCGGCGTTGATGACCTCGACGGAGTGATCCGCGCCGCCCTGTTTTGCGTGCTCCTGAAGAATGACCTGCAGTTGAAACGGATAGGCATCGACGTCATTGGCTCCGCTGCCGAAGGTAAAACTGGCGCCCAGAGCAGCGATTCTCAAGACATCGGGGCCGGGCTCCGGAGTGTAGATCTGCGGCCCGCGGAAGCGCTGCGGGCTGAAGGAGAAGGTCGTGTCATACAGGCCGGGGACGAAGTGGCGGCCATGGACATTGGGCAAGGGAGCGATGACCCCGTTGATTTGCCCCATCCAGGAATAGGTCATGGGATAGGGGGCCACGATGCGGGCGACGGCTTCGGCAATGAGCAAGCCGACCACGGTGGCTCCCAAAAGCATGAGCCCACGCGCAAACCAGGGGGATGGAGAAGAACGACCCTTATCCATATCCATGCAGTGAAGTTCCGTTTGGGTTCGACGGCGGCACCCATATTGTAAGCAGGCGAGTGGGTAAACGCCGAGGAAACCGGGGCGGGCGCCGCCGCCGTCAGGGCAGGACTGTAGGCCCGTCCAGTTCCTGGACAATCTGGAGCACGGAATCAGGCCGGTCTGCCAATTCTGCCAGTAGACGCCCGAGCGGCAGTCGGGATATAAGTCAGCCCAATCTATTACGGTAGAGCTACCGCGAACAAACTCCGTAGTACCGTTCCTTTCTCGGTGTTTTGAGGTCAAGCATGCCGCAGATTTCCTCTCTTCCTCTGGCCTGTCCCGCTCACGGGTGTGTGTTTCCCGAGGGCTGAGACACAGGGGAGTCGGCCGCATTCGCGCTCACGGCGGGCGTTCGTCAGGATCACATGGTCCAGGTGGTGCTCAGGGAGGATGTTTATGCGACGTGTAATGCTGGGGATCCTGCTCACCTTGGCGCTGCCGGTGACGGCGCTTGGAAAGAGCGTGGAGTTCACGAACACTGGTGGCACACTCACAGGAACCAATAGCGGTTTCGCGCTGACCGGTTCGACCTTGACCTCGGTGAACGGCTTTGGCGGCGGTGGCGTCATCACCGGCAATCTGGGCACTCTCGCGCTCACGACTGGAGCCTTGACGAGTGGATTGCTGACGATGGGCGGGACATTTGCCTCCGGAGGCAGCTTCACTATCACCGGCAACGGCTCGAATGGCCTCCCGAACGGGACGATTTTCAGTGGCAGCTTCAGCGGGCCCGTGACCTGGACGCTCGTCACCCTAAACAACGGCACCCATGACTATACGCTGACCGGGGCATTGACGGGCCTCTACCTTGGTGTACCAACGAATGGCGTCACCGTACAACTGACGGTTAACACTGGCACGGGCTTCTTCAACGGATCGGCGGCCATTGCCAGTGGCGACAGCGACATTGTGATTCCGGCACGGAATGGTGTTGTGGCGGAGCCGGGCACTCTCGGATTGCTGAGCACGGGTCTGTTGGGAGTTGCCGGACTCGCTCGTCGCAGGGCCAGAGCTACCTACAGCTTGGAACGTTAAGTTAATACTATCCGGGCGAGAAAAAGCGGGGCGGGGGCGGGAACAACTCGTTCCCCCCGCTCTTGCTGCGTCCCGGGTCAGTGCGGGAGATTGAGGCCGCTCCAGCTGCCTCCGGTCCAGCCGGTGAATTGTGCGCCGTCGATCATGCTTCCTTCCCGATATTCGAACGTGCGGTTGCCTCCACGCGAATCGCGGGCGAAAATGCGCAGCGTCT
Organism: Terriglobales bacterium; assembly: GCA_035262225.1. Lineage (GTDB taxonomy): Bacteria > Acidobacteriota > Terriglobia > Terriglobales > Acidobacteriaceae > DATFTE01. Next base: position 3,851 of record DATFTE010000186.1, on the reverse strand, counting down.
TCACCTGGCCCGGTGCGGGATCCACACCAAAAGTGCTATTGCCCATCCTGAAAGTCTGGTTGGTGGCGGCGATCTGCTGCAGCCGCTGGGTGACGTCGACGCGCCGGTTGCCGGCACCGTAGTCGGCACGCATTATCTGGAATTGGTTGACCGGACCGCCGCCCCAGTGGCCGCCACTCCATCCGGTGAAGAGCGAACCATCGACCAGGCTGTTTTCACGATATTCGAAGGTGCGGTTCTGGCCTCGCGAGTTGCGACCAAAGATGCGCAGCGTCTTCACCTGGCCCGGTGCGGGATCCACACCGAATGTACTATTGCCCATCTTGAAAGTCTGGTTGGAATTGGCGATCATGCGCAGCTTGCGGGTGACGTCGACCCACCGGTTGCCGGCGCCATAGTCGGCACGCACGATCTGCCACTGCTCGGCGGGTGCGGGAGGCTTGATGCCGGGCCCGGGAAAGCCGCCACCGGGCCAGCCGCCACCGCTCCAACCGGTGAAGAGCCTGCCATCCACTGTGCTGCCTTCGCGGTATTCGAAGGTGCGAGTCCCGCCACGCGAGTCACGGGTGAAGATGCGCAGCGACTTGACGACACCGGGTGCGGGATCCACTCCGAAAGTACTGTTGCCCATGCGAAAAGTGCGGTTGGAGGCGGCGATCTGCTGCAGTTTCTGAGTGACGTCGACCCGCTGGTTTCCGGCGCCGTAATCGGCGCGCAGGATTTGATACTGCTGGGCGAGGGCAGGACCGACCAGAAACGGGATAAGAAGGAGTGAGAACTTTGAGCTTTTTCGAAAACGCATAGGAACCCTCCAGAAAACGACCTCATGGAACACGGGCCCTGATGGCGGCGGATTGTACACCTCCGGGTGGACACTTGGGTATGGAGGGCTTAGGGTAGGCGTCGACCGGGCGAGGAGGCGCGCTGGTCCTGAACCGTGCACCAGGGAAGCACCCGGATTCTCGGCCAGTTGTGCGCCGGCGCGCAGAAAAATCATGCACAAGTCGAGTTTCCCGGGGCAGAGGCAGGAAGCAAGAGCAGGAAATAAGAAACCCTCCCGGGGGAAGCCAGGAGGGTCGGCAAAATGTGGCAATCCGGCGGCTTTAGACGCGGACCACGTTGCCCGCCTGGAAGCCCTTGGGGCCCTTCAACAGATCGAACTCCACGGTTTCGCCTTCATTGAGCGTGCGATACCCGTTCTCTTGAATCGCGGAGAAATGAACGAACACATCCTCCCCGGTGGAGCGTTGGATAAAACCATAGCCCTTTGCCCCGTTGAACCACTTCACTGTGCCCTTCTCTCTCACAAAAGTACTCCTTTCGCAACGTCTTATTTGAACTTCTTCCGTCGCCCCCTGCGAAAGCCCCACAAAATGAAGCATCCCCCTCAGAAGTGACAGAAGCCTTGCGGAGTTCGAGCCTGGGGAAGGTCGCGACAAACACGCGTCAACACGAAAGGCTCCCGAGTTTTGCGCCGCACGAGGAGCGGCGCAAAGCTGAGGAGCCTGTCAACGTGACCCGAGTTTCCACTTCCATCCAACAAAACGTCAACCTACACAACCGAACTCGCTGAAGCAATTTCCTCCAGCGAGCACAAGATCATATGCAGGAATGGAATTTATGGCAAGTAGAGAAATTTGGCCACAACCTTCCTAGAGTCATAGGTTTGCGCGATTACCGAGCGGACACGGGAGTACCCGGCTGGGCGAGTGGTCTGGTTGTTAAACCGTTTTAACTGCAACCATCTGATAATATGATACAAAGCAAAATGCATGACTTTAAGTCACTTTTGCAACTGTCGCCGACGGCCCCCGCGACTGGCCTGCGCGAGCACGGGCGGAGGACTTCCTCCGGATTGGTGTTTTCCACAGTCCGCTACCTGCTGCGGACCGAGGTGCACACTTTCGCCTTTTCCGTCGCCGCCAATGCCCTGCTCTCGTTCTTTCCCTTTGTCTTGCTGATGATGGTGTTGATCCGGCGAGTATTTCATTCTCCGGTGATGTACGACGTGCTGGTCGAGTTGCTGCGCGATTATGTTCCGGCTGGACAGGACTTTGTCATCCGCAACTTGAATGTCCTGGTACAGGCTCGCCAACGCACGCAACTGGTCTCGCTGCTCATCCTGCTGGTTACTTCCACGGGAATTTTCATGCCACTCGAAGTAGCTCTGAACCGCATCTGGCAATTCCCCAGCAACCGGTCTTACTTGGGAAACCAGCTGATCGCGCTCGCGCTGGCATTTGCGTGCGGTGGGCTGGCGCTGTTGTCGGTGGGAATGACGGCCGGCAATGTGACTCTGCTGGGAGCGCTGCTGCTGGGACACGGCGTCTTCTTTGTGCGCATGGCGGGGTATGTCGTGATGAAGATCTTTGCCGTGACCGCGAGCATTGCTATCTTCTTCCTGATTTACTGGTTGTTGCCCAACGGCAAAGTTCCGGCGCGAGCCGTGCTGCCCACGGCAGTGATCATGGGTCTGCTGTCGGAGTCACTGAAGTATTGTTACATCCTGGCCCTGCCGCGTTTGAACTTTCAGGAAGTTTACGGGCCGTTTGCGTTGTCCGCCAGCCTCATGTTCTGGGCCTTTCTGTCCGGGCTGTTGCTGCTGACGGGGGCTCACCTGGCGGCGGAATTGCAGCGCCGACAAGCGAGTCAGTAGTTCTCCTTTCCCGGGACTGAGCTGATACTGTCCTGCTACCTTGGCCAGGCCCTTGCCCGGGTCCAGCTTACGCATACGCGCAATCTTCTATTCGGGCAATTTTGGTTCATCGGGCAGTGTCGTTCTCCACCATTCATTGCCGATGGCCCCTTAATTTCTTGTCTCACATTTTGCGCGTAGTTCACAGATGCCCTACTTCTTCGTCCAATGATCCACCCAGTCGTTCACCGTCCGGTACCAGAGCTGCGAATTCTGCGGCTTCAGCACCCAGTGACCTTCATCGGGAAAGTAGAGCATCTTCGAGGGCACACCCATGATCTGCAGCGTGGTGAAGAGCTGGTATCCTTCGCTCACATCCAGCCGGTAGTCGAGTTGCCCGTGGACAACCAGTGTGGGCGTCTTGAAACTCTTGCCCGCCACACGCGGATTCCACCTGTCGTACATCTCCGGATTGGTATACGGAGTGCCCTTGAACTCCCAGTTGTTGAACCAGAGCTCATCGGTCGTGCCCCACGCCGAAATCGAGTTGAACATGCCGTCGTGCGAGACGATGCACTTGAAGCGGTCGGTGTGGCCGAGAATCCAGTTGGCCATGAAGCCGCCGTAGCTCGCTCCCAGCGCACACTCGCGGTCTTTATCAATAAAGGGATAAGTCTTCTCGGCGTAGTCGAGGCCCTTCATCAGGTCTTCGAAGGGCGCGCCGCCCCAGTCGCCGTTGATGGCGTCGATAAACTCCTGCCCGTATCCGGTCGAGCCGTGGAAGTTGATCATGACAATCACGTATCCGTTGGCGGCGAAGAGTTCGGGATTCCAGCGGTAGCTCCAGTCGTCGCCCCACGCGCCCTGGGGCCCTCCGTGGACGAGGAACTTCGCCGGATATCTCTTCGCGGGATCGAAGTTGGGCGGCCTGACAAGGAAACCCTGGACCTTGGCGCCGTGCGCGCCCTCGAACCAGAAGGACTCGAGGGGAGACATGGAGACCTGGGAGAGGAGGGAGGAGTTAATCCTCGTCAGGGGATTGATCACACAGACCATTGAGTTCAGGCTGCGCCCGGTTGGCGGACCAGATGAAGCTGCCGGTACCGGAGAAGACTCGCTGTTTTGAACGCAAGGGATTGAGGTGGACCCGATTTCCGTGGGCGCTTCGAGGGACATTCTGGTAAAGAACAGAGTTTTGCCATCCGCTGCTACGGCC
>DATFTE010000185.1:0-39139 GCA_035262225.1 Terriglobales bacterium | reverse complement strand
ATCGACACCCCCCGCGAGCTTGAAACGCTTGGCCTCGACGACCTGGCCGCCGAGGACAGTGTGCTGCTCGTCGAGTGGGGAGACAAGTTTGCCCGTTTCGAGCGGGCACGTGATGTGGAGATCGTGCTCGAGAGAATCAGTGAGAACGAGAGGCGGGTTCGAATCACGACTCCGCAAGCGGACGGCTATGCTGTTTCTCCGGGAAGCTCACCAAATTTCTAGAACCCCATGATGTTGTAGCCGCAGTCGACGTAGATCACTTCGCCCGTGATTCCCGAACTCGAGTCGGAGGCGAGAAAGACGCCGGCGTCGCCCACTTCCTTGACGTCCACGTTGCGCCCCAGGGGTGCTCGCTCCGCGTGGGACTTCAACATGTCTCCCAGGCCGGAGATGCCGCGCGCGGCCAGGGTCTTGATGGGGCCGGCCGAAATCGCGTTCACCCGGATCTTGCGCTTGCCCAGGTCGAAGGCCAGGTAGCGCACCGTGCATTCGAGCGCCGCCTTGGCCACCGCCATCACGTTGTAGTGGGGCACAACTTTTTCCGCACCGTAATAGGTCATGGTCAGAATGCTGCCGCCATCCAGCATGAGCGGAGCCGCGGCCCGGGATACGGCGATCAGCGAATAAACGCTCACATCGTGTGCCATGCGGAAGCCCTCACGAGTGGTGTTGAGGAAGTCGCCTTTCAGCTCCTCGGCGGGCGCGAAAGCGACGCTGTGCACGAGGGCGTGAAGCTTGCCGTATTTCTCCCTCAGTTGTGCGAACAACTTGTCGATCTCCTCATCGCGCGAGACGTCGCACTGGAACGCCTCCGCTCCCGGGAGCGAGAGAATCAGGTCTTTCGCCTCCTGCTCCAGGCGTTCGTTCTGATAGGTAACCGCCAGCTTCATGCCGGCATTGTGAAGCCCCTGGGCGATCGACCAGGCGATGCTGCGCTTGTTGGCGACTCCGAACACCACTCCCGTCCGGCCTGCGAGGTTGGATGACATGACACGCTCCTCATGAATTTGAAGGCAAAAGAATACAGGGAAACGATTGCCGATTTCCAACCGGCGATCCGGAAACCGGGAACCGGAAATCTAGTCTGCCGGGCTTGCCTCGCGCACCGTCGCTGCCCCTGCCGGCCAGCTGGCGCTGACAAACGCTGCCGCATAGACCAGGCCAATAATCGAGAACCCGGCCACCAGGTTCGCCTGGGCTACGGCGCCGACCAGAAGTCCGAGGATGATTTGCAGGCAGGTTCCCGCGAAGTAGAAAGTATTTTGCACCCGGCCCATCAGGTGTTGCGGGACCTGCTCCATGATGCTGGCATTCATCGCGACACCGCTCACGCCGCGCCCCGAGCCCATGATGCCGTATGCCAGGACGGCGACGGCCAGCACGGGGGCCAAGGGCGACAAGGTCATCGAGATGGCCAAAAGAGCCATGGCAATGGCGATGGAGCGGCGGGCGCCGAGCGCGGCAATGACCTGGGGCGCGTAAAGTGCGCTGAAGAATGCCCCCAGGCCCCAGCCCGCATTCAGCCAGCCGTAGCCTTTCGCACCCGCATGAAAGACACGATCGCTGAGCGGAGGAGTCACGACCACTCCCGTCATCATGGCGCCCAGAAACAGCGCCCAGCTGATGCCCAGCAGGACGACCTTCCTGTTTCCGCGAAGAAATTCAATTCCGGCGCGCATTTCGCGGACAAATTTCTCCAGAGCTGACTCGGCAGCCACAATATCCGCCTTCAGTTCCGCCGGTCGTGGGACCACGTGCCTGCCCTTGCGCACAGCGAAGTAGCACAGGAACGACACCACGTAGGTCGAGAAATCAATCAGCAGCACTCCGCCCAGGCCGATGTGGTTATACACAAAACCCACGATGGCACCGGCAATCAGCCAGCCTCCCTGAATTCCCGCCAGCAGAAATGTGTTGGCGTGAACGAAGTCTTCTCCCGGCGTGAGCTCGTGGATCAAAGCCGTGATGGTCGGCCAGAACATCCAGAACCCCGCAGCCACCAGCGTGTTCATCAGGTAGAGCTCCCACACAGCTGCTCTGCCGAGGAAGGCCAGGATGGAAACGGTCAGAATCACGACCGCCCGTGCCGCATCCAGCGTCATGACCAGACGGCGGCGGTCCTCGCGGTCAATAATCACTCCGGTGAAGGGGAGCATGAGCATGGCGGGCAGGGTTTGCAGCACGGCAAACATGCCCAGAGCCACCTCCGAATGGGTAGCCTGCAGGATGTACCAGGCGACGGCGGCGGAGTTCATGCCGCTGCCCAGCATGGAGATTACATTGGCGGCGAAGACAAACCGCAGGGGCCGCCGCTCGAGAATGGACCGCATACTCCAATGTAAATGATGGAGTCGAAGACCGGAAACCCGGGCCTGAGGAAAACGGTCCACGCTGCCCGCCCGGAGTCAGCGGCCGGACCTCCACCGCCAGTCGAGCTGCACGCGTCGCGCCTCCCATAACAGGTACACGGCGAGTAGGATCATCGCGGGTTCGATGGGATGCTTGTAGCGGGGAAAGGGATTGACCAGGTAGTAGGGCAGGGGATAGACGAAAAGAAGGCTGGCCATCAGAAAGCTGCCGGTCTTGCGATTGCGAAAACTCAGCCACAGTCCTGCGAAGGCCAGCCCGGTCATAATCAGGAATCCGGTGTGCCGCGCGGCCACGAGATCGTACCCGTTCACAATCGTGGTCTGCGGCGTTCCCATCCAGAAATACGCGGATCGTTCCAGGGTAAACTTCAGGAACTGCGCGGGATGCTCGCGCACGAATTGCCGGAATTCCCTTTGCTTTTCCTCCATGAAGGCCAGCTCGCCAATCTCCTGAAATCGACGCATGGCCACCGGATCGTTTCCCGGGTGCTCCGTGCGGGTCCACAATCCGGTGAAGCGGTCGTTGTTTGCCATGTGCATTTCGAGCGCCAGGTTGTCGCGCACGAAGACGAACTTCCCGAAGGTCCGGTAATTCCGGATCAGCCAGGGACTCACCACCAGCGCAGCCGCCAGTCCGCAAAGAATCATCGGCTGCACCCGTCGCGCCGGTCGCGGAAGCCGATAGAGAAGCCACAGGAAAAAGAAAGGCAGAACCGCAAGCAGCGACGTGTTGGTGAGAGTGATCACGCCCCACAGCACGCCGAACCAGATCCACCTCCCGGTGGATGACGCGCCATCCGCCATCTCGAGCGTCCACAGCAATGCCACACTGACCAGGAATGTGCTCAGGCTGGTTTCCCAGACGACCCGTACCGGCCAGTAAATCGCATAAGGAAACAACGCCCAGGTCCAGGCGGCGGCGCGCGCCACGCCATCCCCATACATCCTCTCGCCAGTGCGGTAAAGCGGCAGGCAGGTCAGTGCTCCGAGGATGCTGTTGAAGGCCAGAATGACCCAGGCTGACAACGGGCTGTAGATACCGAACAGGCGGAACACGCCGGCAAGAATATAGGGGTAGAGCGGCGGAGCCCACGCGCTCGGTCCGCTGGGCAGGTCGGTGGGCGAACTGAAGCCTTGTCCGCTGGCGACCGACCGGGCCAGTCGCCCCATTTCCCAGCCGAATTGAAAGTGATCGCGCCGCGGAGTGATGCGGTAGGTGTGGCCGACGGTGATGACGGCCAGCCTGAGGAGGAGAGCGACGAGAACGATGAAGCGAATCGAGCGTCGGCGGGAGGCGGACGAAGCCTCGAAAGCCTGCTGCTTCTCCTTGTCGTCCACCATCGAGGCGAGCATAGCATACGACCGGAAGGCCCTTTGAGACCGCGCTTGCGCTCACGTCCATTCGGCGTTACGATGCGCGACAAGAACTCGGGGGTGCGTATGAAGCGCAGTCTCACGCCTGTCTTCTTCGTGCTGACGGTAGTTCTCCCTTCCGTTTTTCTCCAGGCTCAGCTGGACAAGATCGTCATTCCCGCCGGGACACCGGAAGACCAGGCGCTGCAGGCGATTTCAAGCGAGCCGGACAGCCAAAAAAAACTGACCATGTACCAGGATTTCCTCGAGAGATTTCCTTCCAATCCGGCCGCCGTCGCTTACGCAAACTGGCAGATCTCGCAGTCTTACCAGAGCGCCGGCGACTTGGCCAAGGCGCTCGAATACGGCGATAAGGCGCTGGCCAGCTCACCACACAACCTGGATATCCTGGTGTCCGAAGCCAACATCGCGCAACAGATGAAGAACGACCCCAAGGCGTTCGAGTACGCAGTGCGTGGCGGAGAGGCGTACAACTCGATTGCCAGGCAACCCAGGCCCGAAGGACTAAGCGATCAGGATTTCGCCTCCCGGGTGGAGGACGAAAAAACTGGCGCCAGGAGCGCGTACGAGTTTCTCGAAGCTGCCGGATACAACGCCATCGTCAGCGAAAACGATCCCCGGACTCGCATGGCCGAAATCGAGCGCTTCACTCCGGCGTTCCCCAATTCACGCTTTGCCGAGCAGATCACGCAGTACGCCATGATGGCCCTTACCGACTTGAAGGATATGAATCGGCTTGTGGCCTACGGCGAGAAAACCCTGGCGGCCAACCCCAACAGTCTGGGCACGCTGACGCTGCTCGCGAATGCGTACGCCGATGATCCCCGGCCGGGGAGCCTCAACAAGTCTGTGACGTACGCGCAGAAGACCATTGAAGTTGCCAAGGCCGACGCACCCGACGCCGACCGTTCGCGAAAACTGGCCGCCGGAGTGGCGCACTCGACCCTGGGCTACGTTTATATGAAGCAGGACAAGACTGCCGCTGCGATTCCGGAGTTGAAGTCGGCTTCTGCCCTGCTCAAAGGACAGGACGATCAGTCGTACGCGCTGGCGATGTATCGCCTGGGATTTGCCTACGGTAAGCTCAACAAGGTTAGCGAAGCTCGCGAGGTGTTGATGGAAGCGGTGAAGATCCGCGGTCCGGTGCAGCAGCCTGCGCAGGAGTTGCTGGCGAAAGTGAACGCGGCCCGCGCCAGGGCAAAGTAGAGGGAAATCCCGGGGCGGACGCCGACGGGCGCCTTTCTCAGTGCTTCACCAGATCATCCGACAACAGATGGGCCTTGAGGGCGAGGTTTTGCGCCCTGTCGGCATCGCCTGAGTCTACGGCCTTGTGCGCCTGATCCATGTAGCTGCGAATCTGTTTAACCGTGTCTTGCTGTGTCACATTCAGGGTGCGGCCGGAGATCTGCTTGAGATTTGATTCTGTCGCATCCAGAAGCTGGTTAACGCTCTGGACCTGATGGGGAGCCAGGGTCGCGCTGCGGCCGGAAGAGAACTGCTGCTCCGGGTCGGCAGTGCTTCCGTTGGGAACCACGACCTTCGCCGGCGCATCCGTGGCTTTGGCGGGCTGCTTCTTGGGCGCATGTTTTTTGGTCGCGCTCGAAGCCGGCTTCGGCTTGCTCTCGTTCTCAGCGGGAGCCTTCTCCCGAGCGGGCGGCGGCCCCGTCGGCGCGCCCGGGGGCGGCCCGGCGGTCTGCGAAGACGCCTGGGGCGCGTCCTCGGTTCCCCGCATCATCAGCCACGGCGTGCGCAAAACGGCGCCGCTCGCAGACCCTGCCGCGGGAGCGAGCACCAAACATAGCCCGAGAATGACGGCCAGTGTCATGTCTCTCAATCAGATCCCAACGAAGTGGAAACCGGAATAATTCTAGTCACCCAGGGTCGCCCGGCGCGAATGTTGATCGCGCCAGCTGGCGGTGCTTTGTGCGAGCGCCCCCCGGACAAAAGATACAATAAGCCATCCTACCCGAGTGAGGAAGAACCGACGGTCCTCACCTCGCGCTGTCGCTCGGCAGACGACGGGGCGGCCGATTCGCTCAGGGGCAGGCGCAGGCGAAAGGTTGTCCCTTGTCCATCCCGGGATTCGAAGTCCACTGAGCCGTAGTGCCACTGCAAGATCTGATAGGTCTGCGCCAGACCGATTCCACTCCCGTCTTTCTTGGTGGTGAAGTACAACTCAAAAATCTTGTCGTGGACGTCCTGGGGAATACCCTTGCCCTCATCCCGGATCTCGGTAATAACCACCTCCCCGTCCGAGCGCCCCGCGACCTTGAGATTTCCACCGCCGGGCATGGCTTGTACCCCGTTCAAGACCACGTTGAGGATGGCCTGCTTCATGAAGTCACTGTCCACCTTCACCGGCAGCGGACTGGCGGGCAGTTCGGACACGATCTTGACTCCGTGCTGTTCGGCCTCCGGAGTGGCGAGCGTCATGACATCCTCGAGCAGGCGACGCAGGTCCATTTCTTCCAGACGCAAATCCCGCGGGCGGGTAAAGTCCACCAGGATTTGCACCACCCGGTCCAAGCGGTGAATCTCGCTGTCGATGATGTCCATGTGCCGGCGGGTGTCTGGGTCCACCTGCTGCAGTTTGTTCTGCAACAGCCTCAGGTGCAGCACAATCGCGTTAATGGGATTCTTGACCTCGTGGGCGACGCCGCGCGTGAGGCGTCCGCTGGCCGACAGGCGGCGCGACATCTCGATTTCATCTTCGATCTGCCGCACCGACTCGGCGTCGCGCAAAATCAGCAAAGCGCCGATCTGGCCGCCCCGTTCCTGGATAAAGTCCAGCGAGATCTGCACCCGCTTGCCGTTCGGGGCCTCGATCTCTTCTTGTGCCACCGGGCGGCGCAGGTGAAAACTCTCGAGCAACAACACGCCCAGCGCGGAATCGCGGGTGAAGATCTCATTCACGATGCGGCCAAGCAGCTCGCGACGCGGGCGGCCCAGGAAGCGCTCCACCGAGGCGCTAACCAGCACGACGCGCGCCTCGCGGGTGAACAGCATCAGGCCGTCCTGCAGATTCCCCATGATCTGGTCGACGTTGTCCTTCAAGGCCGAGAAAATCTCCTTGGCATCCCGTACCTGGCGGCCCAGGTGCGCAATCTTCAAGGTGACCAGACCGTATTCGTCGCGACTGGCATCATGTTCCCCCACGGCTTCACCCTCGCCGGCGGCAACGCTGTCCAGGGTGCGGCTGATCCGCTCGAGCGGCCCGAGAGCCAGATGGGACAGAGCGGCCGCGAGCATCAGCGAGAGGAAGATGGCAGCGGCGGAGAAAATAACCGCGTGCTGGAGGGACGGGGTAAGTTCGTTCTTGAGGAATACGGTCGAAACGCCCACCCGAATCGATCCGAACAGCGCGCCGTCGAGAGTCAGGGGTATGCGCACGTCATAAACAGTCGCAGGGTTGTACACCAGCCGCAGCTGCTCGCGGAATTTGGCGGATTGCACGGTTTGAAAGCTGGGACGGTCGGGAATCCTTTTGCCGATCAGGTCGGGATTGGTGTGCAAAATCGCTTTCCCGTCCGCGTCGACAATGGTTGCGTCATAGACGTCGGGCCAGCTGCCCACGATGGATTCCAGGAAATTGTTCAGCGCCCGGTCGGTTCCCAGGTAGTAGGCCAGGGTCTTGCGCATGGCTTCGGGGTTGTTCGTGTCGACCCGTGTGCTGCTGAGGTCGGGGGCCTCGTTGGTCGCCAGAAAGGCGAGGTTGGCGGTCAAATGCTGGGCGCTGTCGGAGGCGCTGTCGATACGCTGGCGCAAGAGCTCGGAGATATAAATGTAGGAAAATGCCGACACCAGCACCGCCACCATGAAGGTAATGGCGAGCACGATTTGGGTTCGCAGGCGCATTCTCAACCGAACTCGCGGGTCCGCATACCGACGCGCAGAGCTACTGCTCTTCCCTCGCCAGGGACGCGTCGGCGCCCGCGTTGCCGTATTCCTTCAGTTTGTTGTGCAGTGTCTTGAGGCTGATGCCCAAAATCTCGGCGGCACGAGTCTTGTTGTTGCTGGTGGCTTCGAGTGTCTTCAGGATTAGCATCTTCTCGGCTTCCTCAACGGTGGTGCCTACTCCCAGCCGCACCGCATCCGGATCATCGGCCGAAGTGCGTACCGGAGTCTGCCCGAATCCGGGCGGCAGGTGCCGGGTCTCGACCACCGCTCCGTCGCACACGATCACGGCTCGCTCCAGCGTGTTGCGCAACTCCCGCACGTTCCCCGGCCAGGAGTAGTTCTGGAACGAGTTCAGAACCGCTTCGCTGACCGCCGCCACTCTGCGGCCATGCTTGGAGTTCATGTCTGCAATCAGCGACTGGACCAGGTCAGGAATGTCTTCTCGATGCTCGCGCAAAGGGGGCATGTGAATGTTGAAGACGTTTAACCGGTAGTACAAGTCGTTGCGGAGTTCCCCGCGAGAAACCGCTTCTTCAGGGATCTTATTGGTGGACGCGAGCACTCGCACATCCACCGTGGTCTCGACCTTGCTTCCCAGCCGACGTAACTTTCGGTCCTCAAGGACTCGCAACAACTTGGCCTGGGTTGCAACCGGCATCTCGCCGATTTCGTCGAGCAGCAAGGTGCCACCCTCGGCCAGCTCAAAGCACCCGGTGCGGCGCTCGAGCGCCCCGGTGAACGCTCCCTTCTCGTGTCCAAAAATCTCGCTCTCGATCAAGGTTTCCGGGATAGCCGCGCAGTTGATGGGGATGAACGGCTTGCCCCGCCGCGGGCTCAATGCATGAATGGTGCGCGCTACCAGTTCCTTCCCCGTGCCGCTGGCCCCGGTAATCAACACCGAGGCCGTGCTCGGAGCAACCATCTCGACCAGGTGAAAGGTCTCCTGCATCTTCTTCGAAGCGCCCACCAGGCTGCCCAGCGATCCGCTGTCGCGCAGTTTGCGCCGTGTGACCTCGAGTTCGGCGCGCGTACCAAGCAGGGCGGAAGCATTCTGCAGGATGGTGTGCAGGCGGTTGGTGTCAATGGGCTTGGTTACGTAGTCGTAAGCACCCATGCGCATCGCCTGCACGGCGCTGTCGATGGTTCCCTGCGCCGTGACCACGATGACCGCTATGGTTTGCGCTTCGTTGGCGATCTGTTCGAGCAGCTCCAGTCCCCCCAGGCGCGGCATCTTCAGATCGGTGACCACGATTGACGGCATCCAGGATGTGACTTTCTCGAGCCCCTCCTCGCCGTCACGAGCTGTCTCGGCGCGATAGCCCCAGGAAGAGACCAGTTCGGCCAGCCCGGTACGCTCGTTTTCTTCATCTTCGACGATCAGTATCTTTTCCTGACTCATAGCGGAAAGCAAACCCCTGCCCATTATTGAGGCGGAACGGCATGGACTGCAAGCCGCCGAGATCGGCGCATTTCGCGCTCGAGGCCGTGTCCTGCGCGGGGGGTATCAATCTGAGACATACCTGCGGCGAAAAAAGATGTCTAAAACTTGGTGTTGCACGCACTTCGGAAGTATTATGTTTGCGCCCCGGAGATCGTCTCCCGGGTGAACGCTGTTAGCGCTCGTCATCTTCAAGAATATCGATTCCTAGTTTTTCCGTGCGGGGCCCCGCGTCACAAAGAGGCATGGTCACAAGTAAGCCTATCGTCTCCGGAGGATTTTACATGTCACGTTTTTGCCGCTCTCGCTTTGGGCGTGTATGGACCAGGTGTTTTCTCATGACGTTCGTCATCGGTCTATGGTCGGCCGTGGGGTTGGCCCAGGATGAGTCTTATCCAAAGGCCGATCTCTTCGTCGGCTACCAGTGGCTCGATCCCGGTGCGACCATTCCGGCGGCCGGGCACCCGCCGACTGCGCCGGTGCCCAACAAACTGCATGACATTCCACAAGGCGTCGGCGCCGCCTTCGGCTGGAATTTCACCAGAATGCTGGCGCTCGAAGCGGACTACGGTGGGAACTGGAACAAATACGGCAACGTGTCCACCATCTCGGGGGGACCCAGGTTGACCTACCGCGGCGAAGGCGTCAACTTCTTCGTCCATACTTTGCTGGGCTATAACCGCTTCACGACCAACGGTCTGGAGCCGAGCAACGGCATTGGCGCCATTCTCGGTGGCGGCATTGATCTCAAGGCTTTCCGCATACTGAGCTTCCGGCTCATCCAGGCCGATTATGTCTGGGCCCGGCACAACTTCTCCGCCAATGCTTCTCCGGCCTTCGGCGATCTGCGCCGTCCGACTTTCAACGGAGTGCGCTTGCGCACCGGCTTGATCCTTAATCTCGGTTATCCTCCGACGGCCGTGCCGGCCGCCGCCTGCTCGGTGCAGCCCTCGGAAGTCATGGCGGGCGAGCCGGTCACGGCGACTGCCGCCGCCAGCAACTTCAATCCCAAACACACGCTCACCTACGACTGGTCGAGCAATGGCGGCAAGGTCACGAGCAAGGACAACACCGCCACCATCGATACCACGGGCGTGCCTGGCGGAAGCTACACCGTCACTGCTCGCGTGACTGATCCCCGGCTGAAGAAAAATAACGAGGCCAGCTGCACCGCCAACTTCACCGTCAAGGAGCTGCCGAAGAATCCGCCGACCATGTCGTGCTCGGCTGACCCGGCGACCGTACAGACCGGTTCACCCTCAACCATCACTTGCACCTGCACCAGTCCCGACAACGTACCGGTCACCATCAGCGGCTGGACCTCGAGCGGGGGCACGGTTTCAGGCAGCGGCAATACCGCGACCCTGACCACCACCGGAGCTTCGGCAGGACCGATCACGGTCAGCGCAACCTGTACGGATTCGCGCGGCTTGACGACGCAGGGTTCGGCGCAGGTGAATGTCGAAAACCCGCCACCTCCGCCGCCCGAAGCGAGCAAGCTGAGTTCCTGCGACTTCCCGAACAAGGCGAAGCCGTGGCGCGTGGATAACACCTGTAAGGCTGTACTCGATGACGTGGCGCAGCGCCTGCAGCATGAACCCGATGCGAAGCTGGTCATCGTGGGCAATGCTGATCCCAGCGAGAAACGCAAGAACCTGGCGGCAGAACGCGCCGTCGATGCCAAGGCGTACCTCTCGGGCGGCGAAGCCAAGCAGGGAATCGATGCCAGCCGCATCGAGACCCGCACCGGAAACGGCGGCACAAAGACGACCGACTTCTGGATCGTCCCCGCCGGCGCGACCTTCTCAGGCGAGGGCACGACCCCGGTCGACGAAAGCCTGGTCAAGCCGATTCCGGACCATCCCCGGGCGGCGGCCAAGAAGAAAAAGGCTCAATAGTGCCTGCCAGTTAAGCAACCAGGGCCGGCCGATTGATTACTCGGTCGGCCCTGTTTTTTGCCTTCCCTTCGGTAACTTGCCCGACCCGTGTTACGCTGTCACCCTGACCCGGGAAGCGAATCTTTGCTGGCACAGGGGCAATGTCACCTATGATTTTCGGGGCTTTACGGAAGAATTCTCGCAAGTCGTTGATCTTAATGGCCGTCTTGCTGCTTGGCGTGACGGTCTCGTGGGCGGGGCAGTGGG
Source organism: Terriglobales bacterium (assembly GCA_035262225.1). Taxonomy (GTDB): domain Bacteria; phylum Acidobacteriota; class Terriglobia; order Terriglobales; family Acidobacteriaceae; genus DATFTE01. The sequence goes on along the minus strand of DATFTE010000185.1, from coordinate 27,917 downwards.
CTGTACTGGGTCCCGATGGGGGCGACGTCCGCAGCCTGACCTACGATCCTCACAACCCGGATCACATCTTCCTCGGTACCAATACCGGAACCGTGTTTGTTTCGAGCGACGGCGGCCACAGCTGGTCGCGATTTGTCCACCTGGGCAATGGCGACGACTACGTACTCGACCATATTGCCATCGATTCGAGAAACACCAACAAGATGTATGTCGCGGCCTGGAGCCTGGAGGACCAGCAGTCGGGCGACCTGTTCCGCACTCACGACGGCGGCAAGACCTGGGAGGCACTTATCGGAATGCATGGCAAGTCGATTCGTGCCATGGCCATCGCACCGTCTGACTCCAATGTCCTGGTTGCCGGCGCCCTCGACGGCGTGTACCGCAGCAACGATGGCGGCAACAGCTGGAGCCGCATCTCTTCCGCCAATCTGAGCGAAATCAAGAATATTGAATCCATCGCCGTCGATCCGAAGAATCCCGACACGCTGTATGCCGGGACCTGGCATCTGGCCTGGAAGACCTCCGATGGCGGCGCCACCTGGCAGCACATCAACAAGGGCATGATTGATGACTCCGATGTCTTCTCCGTCATCGTCGATCCCGCCAATCCTTCCATTGTGTTCGCCAGCGCCTGCTCCGGCATTTACAAGAGCGAAACCGCCGGCGATTCATTCCAGAAGATTCAGGGCATCCCCTTCTCGGCTCGTCGCACGCGCGTGCTGAAACAGGACCCAGGCAACCCGAATATCGTTTACGCCGGAACCACCGAAGGTCTCTGGAAAACGATGGATCAGGGCAAGACCTGGAAGAGGGTCAGCAATCCTGAACTGGTAGTGAACGACGTGATGGTGGATCCGCGCAACTCTTCGCGCGTTCTGCTGGCGACCGACCGCCGGGGCGTGCTGGCCAGCGATGACGGCGCACAGACCCTCACTGCCTCGAACCACGGTTACACGCATCGCTATGTGTCTGCCATTCTGGCCGACAATCACGACGCCGACACCATCTACGTGGGCGTAGTCAACGACAAGGAAGAAGGCGGCGTGTTCGTCTCCCGTGATGGTGGACAGCACTGGCTGCAGAAGAGCACCGGCCTGGGCGGACGCGACGTGTTCACGCTCGATCAGGCGGCAAACGGTACTCTGATCGCCGGTACCAATCGTGGCATTTTCATGCTGGAACACAATTCGAGCGCGTGGCACCCGAGCAACAGCATCATCAACGAAACCGTTTCCTCTGGCAGCGTCCGGAAGGGCGGCAAAAAGGTCTCGGTGGCGACCAAGACCGCAACCCACGGGGTGCTCGATGCCAAGGTCAGCGATGTGGAAATCACTTCCCGGCGCTGGTATGCCGCTACTTCTGCCGGACTGCTCACCAGCAGCAACGAGGGCAAGACGTGGACTGGCGGTGCGGTGATGGGTAAGACGGACTTTGTGGGCGTCGGCACCAAGGGCGAGTTCATGGTGGCTGCCACCCGCACCGGCGTGATGTTCTCGATGAACGGCGGCAGCACCTGGCAACAGGCAGCCCTGCCCAACTTCCTGACCAGCATTCGCAGTGTCACGGTGACGCCCGAAGGGCAGGTTCTGGTGGCCTCGCGAGAGGGAGCTTACCGCAGTGCCGATTCCGGCGCTACCTGGGAACATATGATGAACGGGTTGCCGGATAAGAACATCAGCTCCATCTCCTACGATGGCAAAGGCAAGCGTTTGCTCGCCACCAGCACGGCTACCGGTGTGGTCTTCGAAAGCCAGGACGGCGGCCGCAGCTGGAATCGTGGTCCTGACTCCGGATATCCGCTGCGCCGCATCAGCGTAATCCAGGGACGGTTCATGGCCGCCACTCCGTTTGACGGCGTGATCGCGCAACCGGGCAGCGAGTCCGCTAGCGCTGCGGCCACTGGCAACTCGAACTGACGCCAGGTGATTCGGCAAGCGAAAAGGGGACGACCGCAGGGCGCGTCCCCCTTTCTGTTTCGCGCCACCGCCATCCGGACCGACAGACGGGTGCAGCTTAATCCCGCGAGAGTGTGTCCCGCCCGCGAACCACTTCCGCCAGCAGCCATGCCAGCAATGCCAGATCCAGCCACGCAAACCAGTCTCCCAGCACGCGATACGGTGTGACGTCGTTTCTGACCGGCACGCGCGCCACCAGAGCTGCAAACCTCGCCGCACTGCTGTTTTTTTCGGCGAGGATCCGTCCCCGATCATCGCTGACCGTGAGCAAACCCTGCTTCGGTGCCCGCGCGATGCTGAAGCCGGATTCCACTCCGCGCAGGACTGCCATGCGCCCGTGCAGCCAGCCATCTTCGCCGAAATCCCAGGCCGGCACCAGCATCAGTCCAACCCGGTCGGCGCCATAGTCCCGGCTCAACCGGGGAAAGTCCATGTCCTTGCAGATCTCCACGCCCCACTTGCCCGATGGCTGGTCGAACGACAGGCGCCCGGTCCCCGGAGCAAAGCTGGATTCAAAGGCGGGCAGCATGTGTTCTTTCTGGTAGAACAACGGCGCCAGGCCCGTGCCCGAATAAACGCGAGCTTCGTTGAGCTTCGCTGTCGGAGTTCTGCGTATCACTCCCACTACAATTTCACCTCCCGCTTCCCGCGCGGCTCGATTGAACGTGCTGTCGAGATCCGCGGTCAGCCGGGGATCAACTACCACTCCCAGCTTCTCCGGCAGCACGATCACCTGCGCGCCTTCGGCCGCCAGACTCCTGGCCTCGTCCAGGTAATCGTGCATGAGCCGCGGAGTCTGCTCGGGACTTTGGGTAAAGACGTTTTCACTGGAGTCGGAGGCGATCAGCCCAACCATCACCGTAGACGAGCCTTGTGGCGCCCAGCGCAGACGTCCCCAGCCATACCCGAGAACTGCCGCGCATGCGATGGCGAAGCCCAGAGCGGTGGTGCGCTTTTGTCTCCTGGTCGCCGGGCTGGCAGGGAGAGCCGCAAGGGTCGCCGACGGCAGCAGCAGGAAGAAACTCATCCCCCAGACCCCAGTCAGCGAGGCCAGCTGTACCAGGGGCAGGAAGTCCATCTGCGTATAGGCCAGGCTCCCCCAGGTGCCGTGCGGCCAGCTCAGAGACAGGATGTATTCGTACGCCACCCAGGCGGCAGGAAGCGCCAGCGCCGCTTTCCCCGGCTCTCCTCTGCGCACGAAGAACCGCCACAACAGTACCGACAAAGCGAAGACACAGCCGACCCCCAGCGTGAAAAACAAGGGGACCAGCAGGGGTAGAATCCTTCCGGAGGCAGATCCTTGCGGCCCGGCGACAGCCGCGAAGTAGCGCCACATGTTCAAGCCTCCGAGAGACCACGCCAGCGTCGACCAGCCGAACGTCGCCTTGCCCGACAGGCGGGGAGCGATCAGCAATACGGGTAGGGGAGCGATCCAGGTCAGCGCCCATCGGGGATGGAGTCCCGTAGCCCAAAAGAACAGGACAGCCGACGCCATCACTGCGATCATCGTCACCAGAACAGTATTTTGGTCAGCCTTTGAGGCCATCCAGGAGTCTCCTTAGCGATCGCCGGTAAAGGCGGCGGAATTGCGCTTCCGCCAAACAGAAGCGCCCGGCGCGATAGAGGGTGATGTAGCCATGCGCGTGCGCCCAGAACTCCAGCGCAACTTCCCAGACGTCGTCCTTGCGGAGGCGCCCCTGGCGCATGGCTTCGTCCACCGTGTCGGCCACGCGGTTCAGGGTAGGTGATCGGCGGGCGTAGAAATCGTCCGGGAAACGGCGGGCGCCCGTCCGATATTGCGAGAACACGTAGTCAAAAATTCGCGGATGCTCGAGCGCATAGTCGACGTAGTTGTCCATCAGGCGAAGCAGTCGGGTTTGCGGCGCACCCCGGGCGACACTCGCGTCGAAGGCGGCCAACAGTGTCTCAAACTCACGGTCGGTGATGGTTTGAAGCAGGGCAGCACGGCTGGGGAAGTGGTGGTAAATGGCCATGGGCGTGATCCCGACAGCCTGCGCCACCTTGCGCATGCTGACCGCCTCCGGCCCCTCGCGCTCGAGAATTTGCAGGGCCGCGGTCGCGATTCTGTCCGCCGTGGGAGCTGGCATGCCGTTCTCCGAGGTATACGCCGTATAGTATACACCGTATAGTAAGGAGGCGGAAGCAAAAACACGCCAGCCGGGACCGGACGCCCCGGAGATTGGCAATTTCTACCGGAAAAAACTACATTCCCGGCCCCTGATTTTTTCCCTAACCTCCTGATTCACCATTGGGCCGAATTGGCATGGTTCGTGCCCTACCGGCATGGGCAGCAAGGGAGTTCTCCGATGACCCCGTGGAAGACCGTCGTGATCTCGGTGCTGCTCGTGGGGCTCGTGATGGGCCTGGCCTGCTCGCGCCAGCCGGCGGTTCGGTCGCTCGACAATTCGGATTCGGAAAATTCACAGCTGCCGTTCGAGCGCCCCCCCAACCGTGCCGGCATACCGCCCACCGCTGCGATTGTCTTTCAAGGCATTCCCGCCGGAACCCAGCTTAAAATCCGGTTGCAGTCCCCCCTGTCGAGCGAGTTTGCACGGGCACACGATGCCTTCCAGGCGGTCCTCGACGAACCGGTTGTGGTTCAGGGGAAGATCATCGTCCCGCGCGGCGCCCTGGTGGGCGGAAGGGTGGTGGCTGCGCGATCGTCCGAGGGAGAGCGGATCCCGGGTTACCTGCGTGTTACCTTGTCCACGATTGCCGTGAACGGACGGAGCTGGCCGGTCGAAACCAACAGCATCTTTGCCAAAGGAGGCACCCGGGAACATTCTCCCTCCGATTTTCCCCCGCCTGAAGGTCTGCGCAGCCGCCCCTCCCCGGTGGAAACGCGCGCAGTCACCCAGGATGTCAGGTTTTCGAGCGGCGACCGCTTCACTTTTCGCCTGAAGGAAACGGTGCCCAACCAGGGCTGAAGCACTTTCGTCACACAAGCCTGTGATATCTGCACTTAATTCCGATACGGAACAGCCCTAAACTTCCCCAATAGGGAGCGTGCGTCGCAGGCTGCGGCTGGCCGAAATTTCCCCATTCGGCAGGCAGTCGGCGCCGGCGTTCTCCCCGGGCGCCAAAACGATTGCATGGACCCATCGGCTTCCCCCGTTGAAGGGCTCCCCCAACGAAGTTCCAGACGAATGAACGCGGGTTTGCCACTTCTCGAAGCCGGTGAGGTTCGAAAACCGTTCACCCGGGGCATCCGGGAACGAAGTTCTCGATTCGGTTCCAGTTCTGACATCAAAAACAGGGAGTCCGTCATGACCACCGCCGAAGCCACCGTCACCCATCCGCCCCGGATGGAAGCCAACTTCCTGAATCTCCTGGTTGTCGATGATGTGCGCGCCATCCGCGACGCATGTCGTGAAGTCGCACCCACGCTCGGATTCAACACTTTCCTTGCGGATTCCGCCGAGCACGCCTACCGCCAGCTGGAAGGCGAGGGCATCGATGTGGTCCTGCTGGATCTGAAGTTGCCGGGTGCGGAGGGCCTCGATGCCCTCCGCCAGATCAAAGCCCGCCGCCCTGACGCAGTGGTGATCGTGGTCACGGGCTATGCCAGCGTCCACTTGGCCGTCGAAGCCATGAAGAATGGGGCCTATGACTACCTGACCAGGCCTTTCAGCCGGGACGAGCTCAAGCTCCTGCTCGCACGGGTGGCCGCACATCTGAAACTGAGAACTGAGAACCGCATGCTGCGTGAAAAGATCAAGTCCAAACAAGGGTTCGGAAGCCTTGTGGGGCACGCCCCGGAAATGGAAAGGCTTTACCGTATCATCGCCAAGGCGGCGCACAGCAGTCATCCGGTCTTGATTCTCGGTGAAAGTGGGACAGGCAAGGAGCTGGCCGCCCGCTCCATTCATTTCTCCGGTCCTTACCGCGACCAGCCGTTCATCCCGGTCGATTGTGGTTCGCTGGGTCCCACTCTGATCGAGAGCGAGCTGTTCGGCTGCGTCAGGGGCACGGTCACGGGGGCGGCGCCATCGAAACAGGGACTCCTCGCCATCGCGGAAGGTGGCACGCTGTTTCTCGATGAGGTTGGAGAATTGCCCATCGATCTTCAGGCCAAGCTCCTGCGCGCCATTCAGGAAAAACAGATCCGCGCGGTTGGAGGCACCAGGCACATTCCAATCAACGTTCGCATCCTGGCCGCGACCAGTGGTGATCTCGAACAGGCGGTATCGCAGGGGACATTCCGCCGCGACCTCTACTTCCGCCTGAACGTGCTGAGCTTGCGCATCCCTCCGTTGCGCGAACGGCGCCAGGATATTCCGCTATTAACCGCGCATTTCCTCGAGCGCCAAGCCCGAGCCTCGGGCCAGGAGAAAGTCCTGGCCGATGATGCCCTGAGGGTTATGCTGGCTTACGACTGGCCTGGCAACGTGCGTGAACTCGAAAGCTGCACGGAACGCGCCTGCGCTTGCACGTCTGGGCCGGTCATTCATGCGCGTAATCTGCCGGGCGATATTCCCGACGCTAGCCGCTCGCCGTCGACGGCGCCCGAAGGCTCGCCCAGGATTATTCCCATAGTGGACCTCGAAAAGCTCTCGATTCTCAACGCCATCGCCCGGTTAAACGGAGACAAGTTGCAGGCGGCGCGCTTGCTGGGAATTGGCAAGACCACTCTCTACCGCAAGCTGAAGGAGTACGCGTCCCACGAGTAAACCCGCGCTGCAGTCCGGATTCCCGGCCGCGGAATCGAGTCGGAGGCAGTTGTAAGTGGCCCGCATTTTCAAGGCCCTAGGGCCGCTCCCGACTCGCCCCAGACCCTGAGGCGGGAATCCGAGCTCCGGGCCTCGCACGGGTGCAAACTCTTGCATCCTCCCGCGGGGCCAAGAATTCTTCCAAAACTCAAACAATCCAACTAGAATAGCCGGGCAGGACAGGCGAGGGCAGGCCCGCTCTGCGACCCTGGGGAGCTTCATGCACGTCCTGGTGACTGCCGACACAATGAGTGGCGTGTGGACGTACACGCGGGAACTGGTCACCGGACTTGTCACTCGCGGCATCCGCGTCACTCTCGTGAGCCTCGGCGAGATTCCCCTCCCGCAACAAACTTCCTGGATGGAGAACCTGCACGGCCTCGAATATCGTCCGACCGCATTCCGCCTTGACTGGATGCAGGAAGGGCAACTCGATCTGGCCGAGTCCACGGCTTACCTCGCTGCGCTGGTTGCGGAGCTGAAGCCGGATGTTCTGCACCTCAACCAGCTTTGTTATGGCAACCTGCCGGTTAGCGTGCCGCGGGTTGTCGTGGCCCATGGCGACATGATCAGCTGGTGGAACGCGGTGCATGGTCAGGAGCCCAAACCAACCCCCTGGGTTGGCTGGTACAGGCAAGTCGTGAGCCGAGGCCTGGACAAGGCCAGCGTTGTGGTTGCCCCGACGCGCTGGATGCTCGAGACCGTGCGCACTTGTTACGCCCGGCCGAAGCGCGACATGGTCATCTACAACGGGCGCAATCCCATCTTCTTCAATCCCTATACGAGCAAGGATGATTCGGTGCTCGCCGTCGGACGCCTCTATGACGCCGGCAAACAGGTGAATCTGCTCACCCAGCACATCCATCCGTTGCCGGTGTGCATCGTCGGCGCCGAGACAGCAACCCATCCCAAGATCCCGATTCGTGCCGATGTCAAGCTTGCTACCGAGCAGGTGTGCGTCGCGCTCAAGGGCCCGCAAACCGAAGCGCAGCTGCGAGCGCTGTACAGCCGCGCGGCGATCTATGCCGCTACTTCGCGTTACGAGCCTTTCGGCATGGCTGCGCTCGAAGCGGCCCTCTCGCGATGTGCCATCATTGCCAACGATATTCCCACATTCCGGGAAATCTGGGGCGACGCGGCCTTGTACTTCACCGCCAACGATGCCGACAGCCTGGCCACGCTGATCCGCCGCATGAGCGAGGAGCGCGATCTTTGCCGGGCTTACGCCAACCGGGCCTACCAGCGCGCCCGCGAGCGATTCACCGCCAAGCGCATGACCGACGAATACGTCGACCTCTATGCGGGACTGCTTGCGACTGCCGCCGCTGCCGCCTGATCTCGACACCACCCACCGGTGAGCGTTTTAGTTAACCGAACAGTCTTCACTCCGCCGCCGATGGCTGTCCGCCCATCGCTCTGATATCTTTACTAACATGGCAACTGTGAAAATTACTGTCCGGCCCAACGGTCCTTATCGCGTGGAAGCTCCCGAGGGCTCGATTGAACTGGTCGACGCCAACGGGAACAAGTACGATCTGACCGGCAAGCCCGCCTTCTCGCTCTGCCGCTGCGGCGGCTCGGTCAACAAGCCATTCTGCGACGGCACTCACAGCAAAATCGGATTCATTGGGGCAGAGTTGGCGGTGAAAAAGGCCGAAGGCGAGGGTACCTCGTAGCCGTGGCGTGCGCTTCCGAAAACACACAGAATCGGTCGAAGGAGGACTGCGTGCGTAATTCGCACGACAAAGAATTGGGGATGAACCGCGACATCACCCGTCGCGATTTCCTGAACGGAGTGGCGCTCGCGGTCGGCGCCGCCATGGTGCCCTCGCCCCTGTTGGCGAAATTCCAGGGCCAGGGCGATGACTATCCTCCCGCCCGCACGGGTCTGCGAGGCAGCCATGCCGGTTCCTTCGAGACCATGCACAGCGTTCGCGACGGGAATTTCTGGGAATCTGCAGGCAAACCCGTCGACACCGGCGAAGCCTACGACCTCGTGGTGGTGGGGGGAGGGATCAGTGGCCTGGCGGCGGCGCATTTCTTCCGCAAAGTTGCCGGACCCGATGCGCGCATTCTCATCCTGGACAATCACGACGACTTCGGAGGACACGCCAAGCGCAACGAATTCCGGGTGAACAGCCGCATGCTGCTGGGGTACGGCGGGACTTATTCCATCGAGAGTCCAGCCCCATACAGTCCGGTCGCCAAATCCGTCATCAACGAATTGGGAATTGACGTTTCCGCCTATCCCAAATACATCGCGAAAGATCTTTATCGCTCGATGGGGCTTGCTCCCAACATATTCTTCGACAAGGAAACCTTCGGGGCCAACAAGTTGGTGGTGAATCCCGCACCCCTGGGAACGGGCGAATCGCAGGAGTCGGCGGTCGAGGATAAGGCGTGGAAGCAATTCCTGGCGGAGGCGCCGCTCTCCGAGCAGGGAAAACGAGACTACGAGCGCTTGCATCACGAGAACAAAGACTACCTGCCTGGGCTGAGTTCGGACGACAAGAAAGCCAGGCTGGCGCGAATGAGCTACGCCCGCTTTCTTACCGAACTGGTGGGAGTAAACGAGGAAGTCATCAAAGTTCTGCAGGCGGGTCCCCAACCGCTGTTCGGGCTGGGTATCGACGCGGTTGCCGCCCAGGATGCCTGGGGCTTGAAGTATCCCGGGTTTCGCGGCATGAATCTTGACCCCACGCCCGGGCCGGGCATGAATCGCGACGCCATTCCCAATGAGGAGGCCGAGAAGTACTTCTTTCATTTTCCCGACGGCAATGCCGCCATCGCGCGTCTCCTGGTGCGCCGGCTGATTCCCGCGGCTATTCCCGGCAGCACGGCGATCGACATCGTAACCGCCCGCGCCGATTACTCCAGGCTCGATCGTTCTTCCTCCCCGGTTCGCATCCGGCTGAACAGCACCGCGGTCCGCGTGAAACACCAGGGCGACCCGGCCGCCTCGGAACAGGTCGAAGTCACATACGCAAACGGCGGGAAAGTGTATACGGTTCGTGGCGCACGCTGCGTACTCGCCTGCTGGCACCTGGTCATCCCCTACATTTGTGAGGAGTTGCCCGAGAAACAGAAACAGGCGCTAGCCTCCGCCGCTAAAGTACCCTTGCTCTACACCAACGTCGCGTTGCACAACTGGAAGGCCTTTCAGAAACTGGGCGTACAGGGGGTCTACGCGCCGGGAAGCTATCACTCACGCTTCAACCTTGACCTTCCGGTCAGTATGGGGGATTACGAATGTTCCGAGAAGCCGGGTGATCCCATCGTGGTGCACATGATGAAGACTCCCTGCAAGCCGGGCCTGCCCGCGCGCGATCAGCATCGCACTGGCCGCATGGAATTGTTCACCACCACCTTCGAAACCATGGAGCGCAACATTCGCGATCAGCTGGCCCGGACACTGGGGCCGGGAGGGTTCGATCCCGCCAAAGATATCACCGCCATCACGGTGAACCGCTGGCCGCACGGCTACGCCTACGAGTACAACTCGCTGTGGGATCCATTCTGGCTCGAAGGAGGCGAGAGTCCCTGCGAAATCGCCCGCAAAACCTATGGCCGGATTGCCATCGCCAACGCCGACGCCGGAGCCTATGCCTATACCGATGAAGCCATCAACCAGGCCTGGCGCGCGGTGCAGGAGGTCACCAGGAACTGACGCGTGGCGGGAAGGGCGTTCTACCTTCTGTGGCAAGTCTTCCTCGCGCCCAAGCCCCGAACCTGAAACCCGGCTTTAGTGAATCGTCTTCGTCTTCCGCGACATGTAATCCATCAACAAATACTGCCCCAGCGTGTAGGGCGTCGTGAAATACGCTTTGCCGCGGCACATCTCCGTGACTTTCTGCACGAACTGCACCAGGCCGTAATCCGATGCCAGCATAAAGGTGTTGATCATCACACCGGCGCGCTTGCACTTTGAAACCTCTTCCAGCGTCTGGCTGACCACCAGCGGATCCAGGCCGAAGGCATTCTTGTAGATGCGCCCGTCCTCCAGTGTAAGCGCCGAGGGCTTGCCGTCGGTGATCATGACAATCTGTTTCATGTCCTTGCGCTGACGCTGCAGGATGCGTTGCGCCAGGCGCAGCCCCTCGCGCGTATTGGTGTAGTACGGTCCGACCTTCACCCGCGCCAGCTGCGACAGGGGCACTTCCTCGGCGGAATCGTGAAACAGAATCAGCGAGAGCGAGTCGCCGGGATACTGGGTGCGGATCAGGTGTGACAGCGCCATCGCCACCTTTTTCGCAGGCGTGAAGCGGTCCTCGCCATAGAGAATCATGGAGTGGGAACAGTCAAGCATGAGCACGGTAGCGCAGGAAGACTGATACTCGCACTGATGTACCTGCAAATCGGAATATTCGATGTTCAACGGGAGCTTGGAGCCTTCGCGCTGGATGGCACTCGAGAGAGTCGCGGTAATGTCCAGATTCAGCGTGTCCCCGAACTGGTATTGCCGCGACGCCCCGCTGGTCTCGATGCCGGTCGCCATGTCGCGGGTGTCGTGCCGCCCAAAGCTCGACTTCCCCAGCGATCCCAGCAGATCGCGCAGGGTCTTGAATCCCAGGAAATCGAGGCTCTTGTCGGTGATTTCGAACTTGGCCTGCTGCTGCGCCTCACCCAATTGCCCGCCCACGCTCGAGCGCTTCGCCGGATCATGCGCCTCGTCAATGCTGATGTAATCTTCCTGTTGCATGCGCTCGATGAGCTGCTCGATCAGTTCTTCCAGCTTGCCCTCGGCCTGCATTTGCTCGAGCTGCTCGCGCATCTCCTCGCTCACGAGATCGCTTTCGAGGAGCGCGCGCTCCAGAGCGCGCCGCAGATCATCCAGAGTCTGCTCCCCGTCCCCCATATCCTCGTAGAGATAATTTTGGAAGCCGCTCTGGAGCAGAAAATCTGCCAGGGCGCTGAGCAAATCCTCCATGCTCATTTCTCCCGCCGGATCGGGGACGTATTTGCTGTAACGTATCCGCTTCATAAAGGCACGCGTCGGCCGCCAGCCGGCAATTCCTTGAGCCTGATCCCCGGCTTCCGCCAGGCTGGGTTGGCGAAAACTCTATCCCCCCGGCTTGGCAACGGCCGCGGACGAACGGCCGACCGCTAGTTGTACGGCCGTCGCCCGCGGAACGGCTCTTCCCGTTCCATGGGTTGTTTCTCGGCATGGCGGGGAGTCTTTTCGCCGGCGCGAAAAACCCGCTCCTCGCTGCGCCCGATGCGCTTGTGGGCGTACAGACCCTCGAGCACAAACTCCGCCGCCGAGACTCGCTTCTCCGGGCCATCCCCGGTCGTCACACCGACTTTACCCAGTTTGTCCATCAGTCCCTGAATCCCGCTCAAGGATTCCAGAGCCGCCGCCGCCTTCGCCGAGTCCGCCAGTTGAATCTCGCCTCCCAGATCGAACCACTGCACCACCTGCTGCATGTTCACGCCGTTAAAGTAGTCATCGTAGGTCCTGGCAATGGCGGCACGAATCAGTTCGCGTCCCACGTGATCGGCACCCTTCATCTCGCCTTCGTACTCCAGTTCGAGCTTCCCGGTAATCGCCGGCATGGCCGCATAAATGTCGCTGATCCGCGGCACCACCATCTGCTCGCCGTTTTGGATGGCACGGCGTTCGGCGTTGGAAATCACATTTTCGGTGCAGGAGATGGGCAAGCGCTGGCTCACTCCCGAACGCTTGTCGATCTTTTTGTCCTCGCGCGCGGTGAAGGCGATGCGCTCGATCACCTCCTGCACGTATTTGGGTAAATGTAACCTGTACCCGTCACGCTCGGTCCAGGCCTCCTGCGCCGTAATGGCAATGCCTTCCTCGAGCGTTGCCGGATAATGCGTGCGTATCTCCGAACCAATCCGGTCTTTCAGGGGAGTAATGATCTTCCCCCGGGCCGTGTAATCTTCAGGATTTGCGCTGAACACCAGGGCTACATCCAGTGGCAGCCGGATCGGGTATCCCTTGATCTGCACATCCCCTTCCTGCATGATGTTGAACAAGCCGACCTGGATCTTGCCCGCGAGATCGGGGAGTTCATTGATGGCGAAGATGCCGCGATTGGCGCGTGGCAGGAGACCGTAGTGCACGGTCATTTCGCTGGCCAGTTCGTGACCGCCGCGCGCCGCCTTGATGGGGTCGATGTCTCCGATCAGGTCGGCAATCGTGACGTCCGGGGTAGCCAGTTTCTCCACATAGCGCTCGTCCGGTGTCAGGTAGGCGATCGCGGTCGCGTCGCCGCACTCTCGAATTCGATCGCGGCAGGGCCGGCAAATGGGAGCGTACGGGTTGTCGTGAATCTCGCAGCCTGCAATGTATGGCGTCTCGCGATCGAGCAGCGTGGTCAGCGCCCGCAGGATGCGGCTTTTTGCCTGGCCACGCAGGCCCAGCAGAATGAAATTGTGGCGGGAAAGTATGGCGTTGACGATCTGCGGCACCACCGTGTCGTCGTAGCCCACGATACCGTCGAAGATGGGCCCGCCTTGACGGATGCGCGAAACCAGGTTGTCGCGAAGCTCGTCTTTTACACGTCGCGATAGCAGGCGTTGTTCGGAGAACGAGCTGCGGCGCAACTCGCCCAGCGTTCGCGGGAAACTCATGATCGAAACCCCCGGGGAACCACTGCCTTGCCCCGATTATACCCCGGGCCTCATCACCGCCCCGTGTGACATCAATCAGCTCGCGTGGCCGTTGCCGCCCGCTTTGTGGCGGACATGCATGGTGCGTCGCAGACCGGGCAGCAAGGCTTCAAAGTATGCAATGATCCCGCGCAGCCGTTCCGCCTCCGATTTCATCCCCAGCAGGGTCTGTTTGAAGTCGAGGTCCAGGGGCAACACCCCGGCCAGGTGAAAGGAAAGTTGGGGGTCTTCGGCGGCCGACGCCCGCTCCTGTTCTGCTCCCGCCAGCGCCAGAATTTCGTTGTGCAGCCGCAGCGCCTGCTCGACGTCTTGGTGGGCGACGCTGCCCGGCTCATCCTGAAAGTAGAAGACTTCCGCCTGCAGGAACGATCGTTCCTGGTTGATTTGCATCACTTCGAAGCGCTCGCGCCCTTGAGTTACGATGTCCATCTTGCCGTCTTCGTACTCCTTGGTCACGGTGAGAATTTCCGCCGTGCAGCCCACCTCGGCCATGCCTTCTTCCCGGGCGCGCACGACTCCAAATGGCCGCTTCTGTGCCAGGCACTCCCCAATCATCTCTTTGTAACGTGCTTCAAAAATGTGCAGGGGCAGGGGAACGCCGGGCAGGAGGACCAGGTCGAGAGGGAACAGGGGGAGCAACGGACTCACGCCAGGGCCTCCGCTGAAGTTGCGCCCGCAGGCGCATCGTTCGATTGTACGCTGGCCTTGACTTGTCCTCCGGGGAAGAATAAAAGCTCGGCATGCATCCCGCGAAAGACGATCTCTCCGGAAGAGTTGTCGTAGTCACAGGCGCCTCCATGGGCATTGGCGAGGCGATTGCCAAAGTGTTCGCCGACCACGGCGCGGGTCTTGTGGTCCTCTCCCGCGATTCGGGACGCGCCGAAGCCGCTCGCGGCCGCATCGGTCATGGCGAACGCACGCTGGCTCTGGCCTGCGACGTCCGCCATCGCGAGGAAATTGACCGCGTTCTGAGCCTGACTCTGCATCACTTCGACCGCTGCGATGTCTGGATCAACAATGCCGGGCATGGGCTGCTCGATTCCGTCGCGCAACTCGATATGGCGGCTTGCCGCGACACCTTCGATACTAACTTTTTTGGAACCGTGGCCTCCATGCAGGCGGTCATTCCCATCATGAAGCAGCAGGGCGGGGGAACGATCATCAATGTGTCGAGTGTCGCCGGGCACGTCCCGATGCCGTTTCACGCGGTCTACAGCGCCACCAAGTTTGCCATGAACGCTCTCGGCAAGGCGGCCCGCGTGGAGCTCCAAGACTCTGGTATCCGCGTGATGACGGTGTGTCCAGGTTACGTTCGCACTGCCTTCGGCGCCAATGCGCTAAGGGGCAGGGAAGTGAAGGCCGTGCGCCCCGGCTCGGTTCGCGGCATTACACCGGAGCGGGTGGCACGCGCCACGTTTGAGGGATATGTGAAGGGAAAACGGGAGGTCGTCGTGCCCTGGATGATGCACCCGGTCATAAAGCTCTATCAGCTGTTTCCCGGACTGGTGGAGCGGGGAATGCGCCGCATGGTTCACGCGAAACAGTGACGCCGTAACCGCCGGCAGCGCAAACGAAAAAATCGCCTTCACCCGAGTTCCGCGAGCATGGCTTCCATCTCGGAAAGCGCATGCGCATTCCCGGTGCGACGGGCCGAAGCAATACCGCCCTCCAGCATCTTCCTGGCCTCATCGATCCGGCTAGCGCCGGCCAGTGTTTGCGCGGCCATGAAATATCCGGCTGTGTATTCCGGGTGAGCCGCCAGCAGCCTCCCAAACTCGGTCAGGGCCTGCTCCACCTGGCCCTGCCTCGAGTACTCGAGCGCCAGCCCATAGCGCGCAAAGGCGTCGTCCGGACTTTGGTCCAGAATCTCTTTCAACATCGTCAATCGATTCATAGCCGTGAACTCGTAAAGGAGATTATCACGCAGGGCCGGCATAACAGTGGCGACCCCTTGCCATCCTGAGTACAATGTCGGGCATTCTAGCCAGGAGAGCGTGAGTCTTGGCCTGTCCGTTTTTTGTGCCGACACAGAGATTGGAAGACGGAACCTGGGCGCATCCTTCGCGCCTGCCGCTGGGGGCGGGTTGGTGCGGGGGCTGCTCCGCCCCCGGGCAGGAAGGGGCCGAACTCACCCCGGCTGAGCTGACCGAGTGCAACCTGGGATATGCCCGTTGTGCGCGCCTCCCCCGCGACCGTTCCTGGGACGCGGTTCGCTTCGCCGTGTCTCGCGATCGCGGCCTCTCCATCAGCCTGTGGTTCGTCTGCGAGACGGCTCATCGTCCCGCTGCTCACGGGGTTCTGGAGTATTCGCTCTCCACCAGGCGTTGGACCGGGCCGCACCCCGATCCCCGCATCCAGAACCTGGCTGAGTGTTATCTGCAGTCGTACTTGTTGCGTAGAATTCCGTCTGCGCTGGCAGGCGACACTCCGAGCTCCGACATATGAAATATTCCGAAGACCTCAAGATGCCGCGGCCGGTCCGCGACTCGCAGTCCGAGATGGCCGAGATTGTTCTTCCCAATGACGCCAACCCTCTGGGTGCGCTGCTCGGCGGACGCCTCATGCACTGGATCGACCTGGCGGGCGCCATGGCGGCGCATCGCCATTCCCGCAATTATGTGGTCACGGCCGCCATCGATCACCTTGATTTCTGGGTTCCGGTGCACGTGGGGGACCTGGTGATTCTCCGTTCCTCGGTGAACCGCGTTTTTCATTCTTCCATGGAGGTAGGAGTGAAAGTCTGGGTGGAGAACTACCTGACCGACACCTGCCAGCATGTCAGCTCGGCCTATCTCACGTTCGTGGCGGTGGACGCGGGAGGAAGGCATATTGCGGTGCCGGCGGTGGTTCCCGAAGGCGAAGAGCAACAGCGGCGCTATAAAGATGCCGGGCGGCGCCGCGAAATTCGCCGCGCCGAGCTCGATCGCCGGCGCAGCAGTCTCGGCTGAATGCTGTGCCCCTGATGTGACCTCCGTCACCTCAGCACGGTCGCGATTCCCACGATGCTGAAACGCTTGTATGGGACTTGATCATGGATAGTGCACTGCTGGTTCATCGCCTGCATTTCGCCTTCACTATCACCTTCCACTACCTGTTCCCGCAACTCACCATGGGACTGGCGCCCCTCATTCTGATCCTGAAGACGCTGGCGTTGCGCCGCCATGAGGAGGTCTACAACCAGGCGGCACGCTTTTGGGCGCGCATCTTCGGCATCAACTTCGTGCTCGGCGTGGTTACCGGCATCCCAATGGAATTTCAGTTCGGCACCAACTGGGCGCCGTTCTCCCGCTTCGCCGGAGGTGTCATAGGCCAAACGCTGGCCATGGAAGGCATGTACGCCTTCTTCCTCGAGTCGGCGTTCCTGGGACTGTTTCTCTATGGTGAAAAGAGGCTCAGCCCCAAAGCGCACTGGTGGTGCGCGCTGGCGGTTTTCCTCGGCTCATGGCTGTCGGGCTTTTTCATTGTGGCCACCAACGCCTGGATGCAGCATCCGGTGGGCTACGAGAAAGGCGCCGGCAACTCCGTCGAACTCAGCAGTTTCTGGGATCTGGTTCTGAACCCCTGGGCATGGTGGCAATACGCCCATACCATGAGCGGCGCGGTCATCACCGGTGCTTTTGTGATGTCCGCCGTCGGCGCCTTCTATCTGTTGGCGCGGAGCCATGTCGAGCACGGAAAGGTTTTTGTCAGAGTGGGTGTGGTGGCGGGTTCGATTTTCAGCATTCTGCAGCTGTTTCCTACAGGGGACGGCCAGGGGCGCATGCTTACCCATAACCAGCCGGTGACGCTTGCGGCCATGGAAGCTCTGTTTGCCAGCCAGCCAGGCGCTCCGCTGGTGATCATCGGGCAGCCGGACGTCGAGGCCCGCAAGATCGACAATCCAATTCTCGTCCCGAAGATGCTGAGCTTCCTCACGTACCGCCGCTGGAATGCGCACGTCGAGGGGCTCGACGCGTTTACTCCCGATTCCTGGCCGGACAATATTCCCCTGCTCTATTACAGCTATCACATCATGGTGGGGTTGGGTACGGTGTTCATCGCGATCATGGCGGCTGCTGTCTTCCTGCTATGGCTGGGAAAACTCTTCGATGCGCGCTGGATGCTTTGGGTGCTGTTACTGAGCTTCCCCTTGCCCTACATCGCCAATACCGCCGGCTGGCTGACGGCCGAACTTGGCCGCCAGCCCTGGCTGGTTTATGGGCTTATGCGGACGAACGAGGGCTTCTCGCGGAATGTTTCCGCCGGCAACGGAATGTTTACCCTGCTCGGCTTTATGGGCATGTATCTGATTCTAGGCGTGGTTTTCCTGTTCCTGGTTCACCGCGAAATCGACCACGGGCCGCGGGTGGAGCCCATGAGTGCGCACTAGGATCCGTTGATGTACATCGGGCCATGACGTCATCCCGCACGGGTGAGGCGTCCCGTGCGGAGCAGCAATCCCTTAAGCCTCGAGGCCTTATGGAAACTGTTTGGTTTGTAATCATTGCTGTCATGCTGACGGCCTACGTGGTGCTGGACGGATTTGACCTCGGTGCCGGCATCATCTATCTCACGGTCGCCAAAACCAGTGAAGAGCGCCGCATGATTCTCCGCGCCATCGGGCCAGTCTGGGACGGGAACGAGGTCTGGCTGATCGCCGCCGGCGGGACTCTCTACTTCGCTTTCCCCCAGCTCTATGCCACGGCCTTCAGCGGTTTCTATCTGCCTCTTATGATCGTGCTGTGGCTGCTCATGCTGCGCGCCGTCGGCATCGAGTTTCGTACCCACATCCAGAACGCCGTGTGGCAGAGTTTCTTCGACGCCATCTTTTTCCTGGCCAGTTCGCTGCTCACGATTTTCCTGGGCGCGGCCCTGGGTAACGTAATTCGTGGCGTGCCCATCGGGTCGGACGGCTACTTTTTCGAACCGCTATGGACCAACTTCCGTCTCGGTCCTCAGCCCGGGATTCTTGACTGGTATACGGTCATGGCGGGTGTGGTGGCGCTGGTCACCTTGACTGTTCACGGCGCGCTCTACATCGCCATCAAGACTGATGGGGACGTTTGCCGGCGCTCCCGCGGCGTCGCTGTCGTGCTGTGGCCCGTCCAGTTTTTCCTGACCTGTTTCAGCCTGGTGCTGACCTACTTTGCCCGTCCTCATCTCATGAACAATTACCAGGCCCAGCCCCTCGGAATCCTGATTCCTATCGTTGTCTTTGGCAGCCTTGCTCTGGTGATCTGGACCGCACCCAAGGGGAACGACAAACTTGCTTTTCTTGGTTCCACCCTTTATATCGCGGGCATGCTGGTGGGCGCAGTCTTTGCCCTGTATCCCGTCGTACTCCCTTCGAGCACCGACCCTTCCTATGACCTGACCATCTACAACTCGGCCGCAGGACACCACGGTCTCGTCGTTGGCCTGGCCTGGTGGATACCTGCCATGGTTCTGACCCTGACTTACTTCGTCTTCGTCTACCGCAAATTCCGTGGCAAGGTCACTCTCGAAGAAGAGCACGGCTACTGAACTGAACCGTCTTATCTTCTCGCCGGAGAACCGGCCCGGTTGGGAACACTGCTCGTCATGTTTCTCGCGTAGACTGATTCCGCCATGTTCAACTTGACGAACAAGACTGTCATCGTCACCGGTGCCGGCAGCGGCATCGGACGCGGGTGCGCCATTGCTCTGGCCGCGGCCGGCGCCAACGTCGCTCTGACCGGTCGTCGCAGGCCACAACTTGAGGAGACGGCCCACGCGATTGGCGGCAAGACTCTTGTTCTTCCCGCCGATGTCACCCGGCAATCGGATATTGACCGCGTGATCGCGCAAGCCGCAGCCCACTTCGGAAATCTCAACATCCTGATCAACAATGCCGGAGTCCTCCACGTGGGAAATGCGGAGGCAATTACGGAAGAGCAGTGGGATCACACCTTCAATGTCAACGTGCGCGCAGTCTGGCTGTTCTCCCGCTCCGTCCTTCCCGCAATGCGGAAGGCTCACGGAGGCTCCATCATCAACGTGGCATCGGTACTCGGCATTAATGCCGCCCGCAACCGCGCCGCCTATGCGTCCTCCAAGGGTGCCGTCGTCCTGCTCAGCAAATCTATGGCCATCGACTATGCCCCCGAGGACATCCGGGTGAACGCCATTTGTCCCGGCTTCGTCGAAACCGATCTCACCGCCGAAGTCATCCGGCAGGCGCCGGATCCCGAAGCCGTGCGCCGTGAACGCGTGGCTGCCCATCCCCTGGGGCGCTTCGGCAAACCCGAGGACGTCGCGACTCTCGCCGTCTACCTGGCGAGCGATGAAGCCTCTTGGGTTACCGGGGCCATCTTCCCGGTGGATGGCGGATACCTTGCGGCATAAATGCCGGATTTCGAGCTAAGACCCGCCAGACGGGAGCGGATCTAGTGAAGCAAAACCGAATTGGTGACGGTCTGGCAGACCGGATCGAGAAGTGTCTGCTCGGTACTGGCATAGGAGCATGCCACCGGTACCAATCGGTTGAAAGGGCCAATCACCATCACTAGCCGCCCGCGGATTGGCTTCAAGTCTCGCGCCACGGCGGTAAAGTCGCTGAACACCGCGGGACGATCCTGCACAGCAGTGAGATCAAAGTTCAGCGGGTGTCCTTCGCGGCCCGCGAACCACAGATAGTTGGCTACGAATCTTTGGCTCTGCTGCCGGAGCAACTCCTCATCGTCAAGGTTCTGATACTGCTGATCCAACATGGGCCCCACGGCGACGGTTACGGTTTTTGCCGCCACGCCACTCAACAGCAGAGCGGTGGCATCTGCATTCTCGGCGATCCTGGTTTGTTCGGGGACAGCAAGGGAAAGCTCGAAACAGTAACCATTGCTGCAGTAACTTTTCCCCCAACGCTCGAAGCCTGCGGGGGTGCGTTCGAGCAGTTCCGAAAGCTCTTTGCGTCCTTGGGTCGTCGTCGCCTTCTCGGACCGGATGGCCTTACTCCCGGCTGGCTGCGTCTCGAACTTGTGCAGCTCCGACAGCCAGGCTTCTGAATTTTTTGAAGGAAGCCAGCGCACGCTGGAGTCTTCTTCGATGGCATAAGTGGCCAGCGGCATCGCCTCGTTGGTCGGGTCATATTTCACCGTCATGCGATTGTCAATCTCGCGCTCGCGATGCAGGAAGACAATTCGCCCGGCAGACCGATCAAACAGCAGCGACACAGTTGCCCGTCCGGT
The DNA here is from genome assembly GCA_035262225.1 of Terriglobales bacterium. Taxonomy (GTDB): domain Bacteria; phylum Acidobacteriota; class Terriglobia; order Terriglobales; family Acidobacteriaceae; genus DATFTE01. Next base: position 7,421 of record DATFTE010000185.1, on the reverse strand, counting down.
CACGTACGTCGTCCCCGTGAAGTCGCGTGCCCTGCTGCGCGTTTCGACATAAGCCGGCATATCCGCAGGCGCGAAGACCTGTTTGTATTCAAGCCATGCGTATGGCTGACGGGCGATGACGGCGTCCCGTTCGTAGCGCATCGACGCGGCCGCCACCTCCATGCCATCGACGAATGTGTCGGGCCAGTAGAGAAAGCGTCGGCTGGGGAACGGTGCGGAACGGGGAGAGATCTTCTGATCACTCAGGCGCACCTGGACGAGATCCCATGCTGCCCGCAGCAACACACTGACCCCTTCGCACTGCGCGGCGTCGGTATTCCGGATGTGCACGTCTCCCGCTGGATTGACTTCAAACTCCGTCCCATCTTTCTCCAGTTTCCGCAGCGCCATGGCCAGAGAGGTTTTGGCCGGGATGGAACATGTCGGACCGTCGTAACGGACTCCGCGGAAATCGACATGCCCTGTGACCGCTCCCGCCGCGCTGGTATGTTCAGGCCTGAGGTCGATCACCGCGCGCAAGCGAAACGAGCATTCATCGGGAATATTCAGCTTCACATCGCGGCCGCGAACCGCGCTAATGTGCACCACACCCTCAAACTCGTATTGCATGCTCTTTCCCGGGACCAGCCGCGCCACCATTTCGCTTGTCTCGGCAGGAGCCGATGACTGGGCCCTTCCCGACGTCGCCGCCAGGAGCAGGATCCAGCAGAACCGTTTGTCCCAACGTTTAGTGGTGTTCGACATAGATGTATCTCTCGGGGACATCCACCTGGAGAGAAGCAATAAAGGCGTCGCACTCGGGTTCGACATCGGTCTGGTTGGGGGCCTGGTAGAGGCAAACCGCCTGGACGATCGCTACCGGGGTCTGAATCAGGGCCGCCGTGCCCAGCATCTTTCCGCGCACGTCGTCGACCACCTCAAAATGCACCACCCGCGCGGGGAAGTCCTCGACGGAGCCGTCGGAGTCAAACACGACTCTTGAGCTGCTTCCCGCCCAGGTGCCGGTCCGGTACGCGGCCAGCAACGCGTCTTCGGCACAATCGAGGGACCCCTGATAACAAGAATCAGGACTGGTCAGGTGAGGACCGAACCCCACGGACGCCCTGGGCGGCTTCTGTCCCGCAGCCGTGGACACTGGAGCATTATCAAGCGGTGCCTGGCCTGAGATCCGGATTGCCGGAATGATGACAAATTCCGCCACCTGATCGCGAACCGTGTGCATGCGACTCGCCGGTATGTCATCGTCACTTATGACTTTCCTGGTGCCCTTGGCGTTCTGCCGCCGCTCCCGCTGATGACGCGCCACGTCTCCCAAAGCCGGGCCGCTGTCGCTCGAGTCCTGTCCCCATGTCGAGAGAACAAGCAGGCAGCACAAACCGCACAGCATCGGGAAGTGAGCGTTACGGATCATTGTCGTCTGCCGCCCGCGTATCTTGTGGTTCTGCTTTGGCCTTGGGAACCTCAAGCGAATTCACCACGTGTTCACACATGTCTTGTGCCTCGGCAAATGCCTTTTCCGGAACGCTGCAACGGATGTGCACGAAAACTCCGGGAGACATGTAGGCGGCCATCTTGGTCATCACCGGCTGAAAGGCGGTGGGCGAGCGGAACGTCAAGCGGCGCACGGGCATATCCGACAAGGTCGTCAGGTCTTCGCTGAGCAACTCTCCCTTTCCCGCGCCGGTAAAATAGACTGCCGGGACATTCTCGATCCACCAATCGACTTTCGTGCGGATGAACTCCTGGCGCGAGATAATGCCCGCCTTGGTCGGGGCGCCCATGGTCGCTTGAATGACCGCAAGCGAGTCGTCTACGGGCACGTCGAATTCAAAGAGCCCGGTGTAATCGACGCGGAACTGCTCATTCTTTCGCGCCTTTGCCGGAAGCTGCAGCGTGGCGTCGAAACAATCCTCCTTCGAGCAGTAAGTGAAACCGTAAGGCGCGAAGCCGGGCGCGGTGTGCTTAAGCTCGGTAAGGACCTCGTTCGCTGAGGTCTTCTTGTGTGTGCGGGCGAAATCGCCCAGCGGGGTATCTGCCGCGGCTTGCACGGAGTCCGTACTTAGAAGCGCATTTGTGACGGCAGCTTTCCGGGGTGGGTTCTCCTTCTCAACCGGGTGGCGGTTCGCACCGTGCTCGCGAAAACGAACAGAAGGCAGGATCACGTCGCAGGCACGATACCCATTTCTTTCCCGGTCGTACTTTTTTATGGTGGTGGCAATCGGCCGGTTCGGATTCGGATCCAGGTCCTCGGCAGTGAACGGGTATCCACACGCGACCGGCAGCACGTACCCGTCACCCTGGATGAACTCGGCCGATCCCAGCAGTTTGTTGCTCAGCGAACATACGCTGGCCGGCGCCGCTCGATGCCCACCGATCAGGAGTCCATTCCAGTGCAGGCGCCATTTGCACCCCGGAAGATAACTGTTCGCCGCGTTGTTGAGAATGTCGTCCGGAGTTTCGCCCCGGTTGGGTATCGGATCACCCAGCATCACCAGCGTGCGCGAGCCCATTGCCTCCGATGAAAGCAGCTTCAGCCCGTGGGAATCCCGCCCGTCGACTTCCGCATCCGCTGGTACCAGGACCGAATAGTCCCCCGGCTTGAAGCTGTAGTAACGATACCCAACCGGGGCGGCCAGGTCGGGCTCGGATTCCTCCGCGAGTTCATCCGCCATGCTGTCAACGGCCTCGGAGTTTGACGTCCGCTTTCCGCGCTCCCGTTGGCGCGCGTCCCGCGTCCTCTGGGCCGCACCCGCCAGATCGCTCTGGGCAGGAACATCAGGTGTCTCGACAGGAGTATCCGGTGAAGTGCTGGTCTGTGCGGACGTCAGGGCAGTTGTGGCTGTAGCTAGCCATAGGACCAGCCAACGTGTACCCCGGAAATGTCTTGGCATCAATGCCCGCCCCGCGTTCGCGGATATCCAGCAAGGATAGGGTGCAAGCTCCATTCCACCGGACAGCCGTGCCGAGCGCCAGATTACTCAAGTAAGCAACAGCGGTCATGGCGCCGGGCGCCGTCACACGCTTCCGTGACTTCCCTTATAATCAAAGAGATTCGTCAGCCCGATTGGAAGGTGATCCCTTGAGCGCTCCCATGCCCCCTCGCCCCGGACAGCAACCCCAAGGCCCGCAGCCCCTGCCGGGCGTCGATGCCATCGTAGCGGTCGGCTCGGGGAAAGGCGGGGTAGGCAAAACCACCCTCTCGGTAAATCTGGCCATCGCCCTCGCCCGGATGGGACACAAGGTTGGCTTGCTTGACGCCGACGTCTATGGACCGAATGTCCCTCTCATGCTGGGAACCAGTGACCAGCCGCGGGTGATGGGCGACAATCGCATCCAGCCCCTCGAGGCTCACGGCCTGAAGGTGATCTCGGTGGGATTTCTGAATCCCGGAGACAAGCCGCTGATCTGGCGCGGTCCCATGCTGCATTCCATCATTCGCCAGTTCCTGGGCTCGGTCGAGTGGGGACAGCTTGACTTCCTTGTTGTCGACCTGCCTCCCGGAACCGGTGACGTGGCGCTTTCGCTGATTCAGACCGTGCCGCTCACCGGGGCAATTGTGGTTTCCACTCCGTCGGATGTCTCCCTGCAGGACGCCCGCAAAGCCATTGAGATGTTCCGCCAGATGAAAGTCGATGTTGTCGGCATGGTCGAGAACATGAGCTACTTCGTCTGCCCGCACTGCAATCAGCAGACCGACATCTTTTCCCGTGGTGGAGCCGAGAAAACCGCCAGGCAGTTTGCCGTGCCTTTCCTGGGAGAAGTACAGCTTGATCCCAAGATCCGCGAAGCCGGAGATAGCGGCTCGCCCGCGGTCCTGAGGGACGAGAACTCCCCGTCGGTAAAATCGCTTTACGATTTCGCACGCAAAGTTGTCGCGCGGGTAACGGAAATCAAGTCCACGACGCCCGACCGTGTGATACAGATTCAGTAGCCCTCGTCATTTCCTGGCCTCCGAAGCTAAAGCCCGGAAGCAAGGACTCTTGCCGCTACCATCTCCCCCAGCGCCGGGCCGTGCTTGAATCCATGTCCTGAACCCCCACCCACGATCCAGATATTGCCGGCCGCGGGATGCTGCTCGACGATGAAATGACTGTCGGGAGTCTGCTCGTACTGGCATACCCGCGTCTCGACCAGCGGTGCACCCTTCATCCCCGGGAAACGATAGCCCAAATATTCACTCACCCGGCGGCGTCCTTGCTCGCTTGCCAGCCGCTCGCCCGATGTCGGGTCGAATTCCTCACCGCGCGTGTCATCGGCCATCTTGAATCCCCTCCCGTCGTTGGCGGGAATTCCGTACATGAACGGCGCGCGATGCTCTCCCCATACCGGCAACTTCGATTCCGAGAACAGGTCATTTCCGGCCGGAGTCCCAAAGAAGAAGACCTCCTGCCTGGTAGCCTTTACCCTTGCTCCCACGGTTTGGGGAAACAGTTTCCCCAGCCATGGCCCGCAGGCAAACACACAGGCGTCAGCCGTCAGCGTGGAACCGTCGGATAAGCGCAACTCGCCCGGTCTTCCGCCTTCCAGATCCCCCTCGACGGAATTCAGGCGAAACTCCCCACCTTCGGCAACAAAGCCTTCCGCCACCAGCTGGCACGACCGGCGTGCGTAAAGAAATCCTCCGTCCGGTTCAAAAATCCCCCAGGGCACGTCCTCCAGATAAATCTGCGGCCAGCGCTTTTTCATCTCGCTGCGCGAAAGTTCCTCGCAGCGGATTCCCGCGTCGCGCAATTCAGGGAGCGAGCCACGCTCGAAGTCGTCTTCCCCCTCGCCCGCCATCCACAGAACCCCGATGCGATGCATGATCCGGCACTTCCATCTTTGCTCGTGTTCGCTCCACAACTCGATGGCTCTCGCCGCCATCCTGGTGTAGGGCTGCTTCGGACCGTAGGTTCCGCGAATGACGCGGGTCTCTCCCCCGGAGGAGGCCCGCGAATTTCCCGGACCCCAGGCGTCCACCAGTGTGACTTTTGCTCCCCCCCGCAACAGATAGAGCGCCGTCCAACCGCCAAACGCGCCGGCTCCAATCACCGCGACATGAGGTTTTTTCATCCCGGCCAAGCTATAGGCAATTCGCGATCCCGGTCAACCGATTAGCATTCTCACCCTGAGAGTGCCAACTCTTGACAGAGACCGCTGTGGTTCCTAGAATCAAAGCTGGAGGAGTTTAACCTGCGAGGCTCTAAAGCCCTGTGTTTGTTGCAGTTAACAGGAACTGGCAGAGCGCGGTTTGAAGGTTCATTATGCCCCAGGGACCGACACAGATGGGCGAGCGTCAGCGTGAGATTCTCACCGCCATCGTGGAGACTTTTATTGCTACCGGTGAGCCTGTGGGATCGCGCACCCTGGCGCGCGCCAGCCGCGAAGGCCTCAGTCCGGCCACCATTCGCAACGTGATGGCCGACCTTTCCGACGCCGGGCTGCTCGAGCAGCCGCATACCTCGGCCGGGCGCGTTCCTACGTCGGAAGCATACCGTTATTATGTCGAGCAGCTGACCGGCACGGCGCATCTCTCCCACAGCGATGAAAACATCATTACCGACTCCTTCGAGGGAGTTGCCGATGTGCAGGAGTTCATGGAGCGTACCTCGCACGTCTTGTCGCTGATTTCGCGCAACGTCGGAGTTGCCGTGGCCATGGGTGGTCCGAAGAACGCTCTCGAGCACGTTTACTTCTCCCGTCTCGGAGATCAAAAGGTGCTGGCGGTGGTGGTGACGCGCTCCGGCCTGGTGCGCGACCGCGTGCTGCGCCTCGATCTGCCGCAGGCCGATCTCGATCAGGCCTCGCGCTTCATCAACGAGAATTTCCGCGGCTGGACCATCGAGGCGACGCGCAGCGAGCTTGCCCGCCGTCTGGAGCAGGAGCGCAGCGAATACGATCGCTTGATGACCTCGCTCGAACAGCTCTGTCGCCAGGGGGCCCTGGCGGGCGATGAGTCCGCGCAAGCCGTGTACGTCGAAGGTGCCGCCAACCTGGTCTCGAGCGAACAAGACCGGCAACGGCTGCAGGACCTTCTGAAAACCCTGGAGGAGAAACAGAAAGTTGTCGAACTGCTCGGCGCCTACCTCGACGCCAGGCAGGAAGCCGTGCGAGTCGTCATCGGGCTCGACCAGGCCATGCCGTCGATGCGCAACCTGGTGCTGATCGGAGCGCCTGCCCGCGTCGGCAACGAGGTCATGGGATCACTGGCGGTTATCGGTCCTACACGCATGGATTATCAGCACACCATGACCGCCGTCTCCTACATCGCGCGCCTCTTCGACAAACTGCTGAACGAGTCAGACTAGGTAAGGGAGGGCGGGTATCTCCGCCCGGGCGCCGGCCCCAAACTACCCGGGAACGAAATCACCAGGTGAAACAGGAATTGGTTATGGCAAGAAGCAATGGAAAATCCGACTTGGAAGCACAACCCCTTGACACCGGGCACGAGTTGCCCGCCTCCGATGAGACCGAGGAAGTCCCGGTGCGGGCTGCCGAGTCTCCCAAACTCGAGACCGAACTGCAGAGGGTCAAGGCCGAACGCGACAATTTACTCGACCGCCTGGCCCGCCTGCAGGCCGAATTCGAAAACGCGCGCAAGCGGGCCACCCGCGAACAACAGGACTTCCGCGAGTATGCGGTGACCGACGCCGTTCGCCCGCTGCTCCCGGTTTTGGACAGCTTTGAGCGCGCCTTCGAGACCGCGCCCGAAAAATCCGAGTTCCGCGGAGGCGTCGAACTCATCTATAGACAGTTGCAGGACACGCTGGCGAAGTTGGGTCTGCGACCTATCGCAGCCAAGGGGGAGCTCTTCGATCCCCATCAGCATGAAGCGATCGAGATGGTCGACACCAACGACGCCCGAGACCACGAGGTGCTCGAGGAGTTGCAGCGCGGCTACAAGCTCAAGGACCGCCTCCTGCGGCCCGCCATGGTGAAAGTGGCAAGGAACACTCACTAAGACTGTCATCGCTGCTTGCCCGTTCGCTACGCCGAGCGAATGATTCGAGGGAAAGGCCAGCGGGCAACTCTGATGAGCAAGGATGCACTATTCTGACCAGTAACGGAAAACGCGACTACTACGAGGTGCTGGGTGTTGCCCGCACTGCCAGCGAGCAGGAGGTCAAGAGCGCGTATCGCAAGCTCGCGCTTCAGTACCACCCCGACCGCAACCCCAATAATCCCGACGCGGAAGAAAAGTTCAAGGAAGCCAGCGAGGCGTACGCAGTCCTCTGTGACACGGAAAAGCGTTCCGCTTACGACCGCTTCGGCCACGCCGGCGTCGGCGGCATGGGAGGATTCGATCCCGCGGCGGGCGTGGATCTGAATGAAATTCTCAATGATTTCCTCGGATTCGGCTTCAGCGAAATGTTCGGAGGAGGCCGGACCTCCTCCGCGCGCCGCAGCCGGGCCCAGCGGGGAGCAGACCTGCGTGAAGACCT
>DATFTE010000184.1:0-33864 GCA_035262225.1 Terriglobales bacterium | reverse complement strand
CCTTGGCAACTGGGATGTAAATTGGCGCGCCGTCTTGGAATGCCAGCGACGAAGATGAAGGAACTCCCACTGACATTCCATCAGTCCATGGCAACCGCCGAGATGCCCTCAACATTGGGTATCGTGCGCAGGAAGTGTGCCGGAATTCTCCAAAGAGGAGGTGTGTTCGCTTTCGGATTTGGGCCAGGGAGGACCTTACTACCCCGGCGAACAGTGAGGAATTGAAGCGCGAACGTACTGGTCGGTAAATGAGATTCGATGCGCCGCTTGACTGTCATTAAAAACAGCGCTTGATAAAACACCGGTTTGCAGCGACGCTACCCCACACCAGACGCGTACGTTCTTGCTGATTGAGTTCATGAGAAGGAACCCCAGAATTGCGGGGTCGCTCAGCATTCCCCCAATCGAGACAGCCACCGAGGCGGCGACGGTCACTTAAAGTCCCAAACTGGTTAGCGGGCATTAATAGCATACCTGAAGACATAGCGGTTGGAATCATTACCGCATGCCGGCGGTCAATTCCAGACACTCTCGATTGGGCACGAAGGACCGCAGGATTGTCACTTGACGCGGCCGCTCACGCGCTTGAACTCAAGGAAGCTCACGGCGTACCCCCTGCCGAGCGCCTCGAGGCTCTTGAGAAGGGTGAGGAAGAACCCTCCAGACCGTTACTCCTGAAAATGGCGAAGGCGTACCGTCGTTCATTGCTCGTGTTTTACTTGGAGCAACCGCCTAAGAGAGGTGACCGAGGAAAAGATTTCCGAACCCTGCCCGGCGGCCAGCCACCATGACTTTGTCGTTATCGTGGGTTGCAACCCATATTAGGGAAAACCGGTGAGGATGGCTAAAGTCTTGAAAAGATGGTGGCCAGGGACGGAGTTGAACCGCCGACGCCAGCCTTTTCAGGGCTGCGCTCTACCACCTGAGCTACCTGGCCACATTCCAGCTCACACCTTCCCTCCTGCCGTCAATGCGCTGGGCTGTCGCGGGAAGGCGATCAGAAGAGCAGTCAAAACACTGGGAGCGTTTGCGACACACGAATTATAGCAACCTCGCCTGATTCGCTCAATCTTGCCCTTGCGCCATCCGCGCGCTTCCATTCAGCACCGTCATCACGCAGCGGTTGCAGGCAAACCAGTAAGGAATTTCCCGGTAATCTTCCGCTTCAAACACCGCCAGATCGGCATCTTTGCCCGGTTCGATCGAGCCCTTGCGATTCTGCAAACGCAGTGCCCACGCGCCGTTGATGGTCGCTGCCGCTATCGTTTCCGCCGGACACATCTTCATCTGCGTGCACGCCAGCGACAACACGAATGGCATGCTGGCCGTGGGCGACGATCCCGGATTGTAGTCAGTCGCCAGCGCCACCGCCACGCCGGCTTCGATCAGCTTGCGCGCTGGAGGATACTTCTCGAGACCCAGAAAATAGTTCGCTCCCGGCACCAGTGTGGCTACCGTCTCCCGTGCCGCCAGCTCCGCAAGTTCGCTGTCATCCACATGATCCATGTGATCAAACGAGGCTGGATTAAAACCTAGCAGGGGAGCAATTGCCGTCCGACTCAGCTGGCAGACATGCGCCCGCACACCTAGGCCATGCTTCGCCGCTGACGAAAAAACTTGCTGGGTCTGGTCTGACGAAAACGCGCCTCGCTCGGTGAACACATCCACGAAATGCGCCAGCTTGCGCCTGGCCACCTGCGGAATCATCTCGTCGCAAATCACACGGACATAAGCGTCACCGCGCTCGTGAAACTCGGGAGGAACCACGTGCGCTGCCAGCAGCGTCGAAACCAAGGTTCCCGGCCAGCGCAGCGCGGCCGCGCGGATTGCCTCCAGCGATTTCACCTCCGCGGCCAGCGAGAGCCCGTAGCCCGACTTGGCCTCGACTGTGGTTGTGCCCTGATCCGCCATCTCGCGCAGCGCATCGAGCACCTTTTCCGCCAGCGCCTGCTTGGGTGCTTTGCGTACGCCCTCCAAGCTCGAACGAATTCCTCCCCCGGCTTCTGCAATCTGTTCGTAGGTCGCACCCGCAATGCGCTGCTCAAAATCCACCAGCCGGGGCGTGGCGAACACCGGATGGGTGTGCGAGTCGACAAATCCTGGAAGGACAACCTGCCCTCCGCAGTCAATCTCAACCAGGTTCTTGCGATTCTTCTTGAACCACGGATCGCGCACGGCTTCGTTTGTCTTGCCGACGGAAACGATCCTTCCGCCGACACACAACACCGCCCCGTCTTCAATGATGCCAAGCTCGCCGAGATCGTGTCCCCGCCGCGGACCGGACTTGACCGAGCGCAGGGTCAGCAGCTGGCCGATGTTGACCAGCAGCAGCACGGAGATGGGGACGGGCGCCCTACCTCCTCCGGTCGGGCGCAGTTCGACAGTTCTTGAATTACGCTTCATGCGCAGCCTTCCGGAAGAAAGCTTCAGGGCGGCGCGAATCCGCCCTCTCAGGCTTAGGCGTACCACTGCATCTCTCAGCTGAATGCCGACGGCTGACAGCTACTTCATCGGCACTTTCACACCTTTCTTCCTGGCAAACTTCTTCGCCTCCTCATATCCCGCATCTACGTGCCGGATCACGCCCATCCCCGGGTCGGTCGTCAGCACGCGCTCAATGCGCTTGGCCATCATTTCCGTGCCGTCCGCCACGGTGACCTGTCCAGCATGCAGCGAGTAGCCAATTCCCACCCCGCCACCGTTATGGACCGAGACCCATGACGCTCCCGCGGCGGTATTGAGCAGCGCGTTCAGGATGGGCCAATCGGCCACCGCGTCCGAACCATCTTTCATGCTTTCGGTCTCGCGGAAGGGAGACGCCACCGAGCCGCAGTCGAGATGATCGCGCCCGATCACGACCGGCGCCTTGATCCTGCCCTTTTTGACCAGGTCGTTGATCGCCAGCCCGAACTGCGCGCGCTCGCCGTATCCCAGCCAGCAGATCCGCGCCGGCAGTCCCTGGAACTTGATGCGCTTGCGCGCCAGCTCGATCCAGCGCCGCAGAATCCGGTTCTCGGGAAACAATTCCAGCACCAGCTCATCTGTGGTGTGAATATCTGCCGCTTCACCCGACAGCGCCGCCCAGCGGAAAGGCCCGCGCCCTTCGCAGAACAACGGACGAATATAGGCGGGCACGAATCCTGGAAAATCGTACGCGTTCTTCACTCCGCGCTGAAAGGCAAACGTCCGGATGTTGTTGCCATAATCGAATGTCACCGATCCCATCTTCTGCAGCCGTAGCATGCCTTCCACGTGCCGCGCCATCGCGTCGAGCGACTTCTCTGCATACGCTTTCGGATCGCGCTGGCGCAGGGCCAGTGCCTCGTCGAGCGTCATCCCGTTCGGCACATACCCGTTCAGCGGATCGTGGGCCGACGTCTGATCGGTCAGGATGTCGGGCACCACCCCGCGCTCCGCCAGTTCGGGAATAATGTCTGCGCAATTCGCGACTAATCCGACAGACACATTCTCTTTCTTGCGCACCGCGTTCTTCAGGATGCGCAGCGCCTCATCGAGCGTGGTCACCATGAAGTCGCAGTAGCCTGTTTTCAGCCGCTTCTTGATGCGCTCGGCATCGACATCGATTCCCAAGAACGCCGCGCCCGTCATGGTTGCCGCGAGGGGTTGCGCTCCACCCATGCCGCCCATGCCGCCGGAAACAATCAGCTTCCCGGCAAGATCTCCGCCAAAGTGTTTTTCTCCTGCTGAGGAAAACGTCTCGAAGGTCCCCTGCACGATGCCCTGCGAGCCGATGTAAATCCACGAACCCGCCGTCATCTGGCCGTACATCATCAGGCCGGCGCGCTCCAGTTCGTTGAACTTCTCCCAGTTCGACCAATGGCCCACCAGGTTCGAATTGGCGATCAACACTCGTGGCGCGTATTCGTGCGTCTTGAACATGCCCACGGGCTTGCCCGATTGCACCAGCAGCGTCTCATCATTCGCCAGCGACTTCAGCGACCCCACGATCGCGTGATACGCCTCCCAACTCCGCGCCGCCCGCCCCGTGCCCCCGTAAACCACCAGATCGCGGGGCCGCTCGCCCACTTCTTCGTCCAGATTGTTCATGAGCATGCGCATGGCCGCTTCCTGCTGCCAACTTTTGCAGGAAATCGAGGTGCCCCGCGGCGCACGGATCGGCGTATAGGTAGAGGGAGAGAATTCCGTTTCAACCGGCATGAGTAGATGGTACGTGAAGGAGCGAAAAAGGTTCAATCGCAGGGAGGCGGATCGCAAGAAAGCTGCCGTTTCGCGCTGGAGAGGTCGCCCGCGCCACGTTTCCCCGCTCCAGACCCGGTCGCCCTAAGCGATGGAATTCATCTGACCACCGCGCGAGCGGCGAGAACCCACGCGAATAACACCCGCGTGGGCTTTGGCGGAGGCCAAGCTCCCGGGTCTCCGCAATCCACCGCGGATCCAGCAGCTCTTGTCGGCGGGAAGAGTGAAGCACCGAACGTCTCCGCAGTACGCGACCCAACCTGCCTCACACGGGCCTAACAGGGAGGGTTCACTACTGGTTGTACTCTCGCCCGTCGGTTCCAATCTGCGTCGAAGCACCTGTGCACAGAACTGATCCCCGGGTCCTGCTGATCGAGCGACAGCGTCACATCTTCCTGCTCCGCCACCCAATCCACCGTGCTCGCCATGGGATCCACCGGCAGCTCCTTCAGATATCCCGCAGTTACCAGGTCTTCCAGGGACTGCGGCGCCTTCTGCTTGTCGAGGGTGTATTGCGAGAGGAGCGAGCTTAGCTGAAACAGATCCTGCCGCAGGACCGCCTCCCGCGCTCGAGCCACGGACTCACCGCTCGAGGGCGCCAGCAGAAAGATGACGAACCCGGTCAGGCTGAAGACTGTCCGCACCGCATGCAAACGTCCCCACCGGATCAGCAGCGCTCGTGTCTGATCCGAACCTGGATCCAGAGCCAAAATCTTCTTGTTGGTGGGAAGAATGAAAAGCAGAGTGAAGGGAATGACCGAACCGATGACGCAGCCGCCCACCAGCCAAGCCACAACCCCGCTCGCTCGCCACGCAAGCAGCGCCGCAGCCAACGCGATCGCCGCCAGCGAGGCTTGCATCACCGTCGCCCGCCGGTAACTTGGAACAAACTCGGTCGCTGCCAGCACCGTGCCGCACTGCATCCGCGCCGGATGCTCGACCAGCGTGATGTACGCCGCCGCCCCCGCGAACAACCCGGTACAGAGGATCGCGCCTGCTCCGTAATACTCCACGTAGCTCGCCTCACATGGGTTAACTCGGTACTATTGCCACGTGTTGTACGCATCCCCCTGGGTGGAGATTTGCGTCGACCCGCTGTGCACAGAACTGATCCCCGGGTCCTGCTGATCGAGAGACAGCGTCACATCTTCCTGCTCTGCCACCCAGTCCACCGTGCCCGTCATCGGATCCACCGGAAGCTTCTTCAGATATCCCGCGGTTACCAGGTCTTCCAGCGACTGCGGCGCCTTCTGCTTGTCGAGGGTGTATTGCGAGATGAGCGAGTTCAGCTGAAACAGATCCTGCTTCAATACCGACTCTTTCGCCCGCAGGATCGACCGGTTGTAGGCAGGAATGGCAATCGCAATCAGGATCAGCAGGATGCTGATCACGATCATCAACTCGATGAGGGTAAATCCCCGGGCCTTTTTCTTTTCCCAGCCTGCCATTACCAATCCTTGTACTTGGTGCCGTCCAGGGCGTCGCCTTGCGACTTGGTGTAAACGTCAAACACATTGTCGCCGCCCCAGGAGTCCGAATCCGGATCGTCCTTCATCGCCCGCAGCCCCCAGTCGGTCGAGTTCGTCATCGGGTCGTTAGGGATCCTGCGCAGAAAGCGCAGTTTCTTTCCCCCCACATCCACGCCTTTCACCAGCGTGTCGAGATCGGGAGGATAGCCTTCGGAACCCACCTTGGTCTGAAACGCCCCCCGGTCGGCGGCATCTTTGTAGCGATCAATCGCGTCCCGCATCTCCCACAACGCCGCCCGCAGCTCGTGCTCTTTCTCGCGCTTGATCGAAATCCGCGCCATGGGGACCGCCAGGCCGGTCAGGATCACCAGAATCGCCGTCGCCACAATCAGCTCGATCAGCGTGAATCCGCCCGCCCTGGATCTCCACCTCATACCAAAACCTTTCAAGCCTCTCTTCGCGCCCTAAGCAACTCTGCGCTTAGAATCGTCGCTTTTGACCTCCATCAAGAATCGAGACTCATCAATCTCCAGGCCTCACTGCACGGTAATGGTCGCCACCGCTCCCGCCACCGGCAACCGCTGCTGGTTCGGATCAAGCGCCCCGCCTTTAGAGATTGTAATGCTCGACTGCCCTGCAGACTTAGCCAGGAAGGTCAGGGTTACGACGGTTCCCTGCCCCGAGACTCCTCCCGCTCCCGGAGGCCGGGTCGCCGTAATCTGCAGCGCGCCCGCCTGATCGTCATCGCGGTGCACCAGGGCCACCGCTTGCCCATCCTGCGACAGCAGCCCTCCATTCGACACGTTCACCACCTGCAGGATTTTCGGGTCGTAACTCACCTGCAGAGGCACGGAATAAACGTTCTGCGCCCCGCTGAGCGTCACATTGATCGAGAAAGTCGAGCCCGGCGCCTGGATCAAGCTTGGCGGATCAAATGCGAAACTCGCCCCTCCCCCGGGTGCGCCCTGAGAAGCCGGCGGCGCCGATTGCGGAACCGGCGGAGGAGAAGTCGGCGCGGGTGTGGTGGGAGCGGCTGGGGCGGCCGCCGGTCTCGAGGCATGCCGCAACTCGATCGCGCTCGCCGTGCCCACATCCACCGCCCGCTGGTTCAATTCGCTGACATCGGGGGCGCGAATAATGTGGGGAATCAGCGCAAACACAATTTCATTCTCGCTGTGCTCGGTGTTGGTCTGCGAAAACATCCACTTCAGGATGGGGATGTTCGCCAGCCCCGGAATTCCGGTCAGGGATTTTGTCTGTGTATCTTCCAGGATCCCGCCCAGCAGGTTGACCTCGCCCTCGCGCAGGCGGATTTCGTGCTCCACTTTGCGCTGCCCGATCACTGGCTGATTGATGCCGCCGATGTTGGTCGTCGAGGTCACCGCCGAAACGTCCATCGTGACCTTCAGTGTGACCTCGCGGTCGGCATGAATCTTTGGCGTGATATCGATATTCACGCCCACATCCAGATACTGGAACTGGGTGTTGACCAGGGGATTGATGCCCACACCGCCGATGCCCGGCTGGAACGAACCAGTCGCCACCGGCACGCGGTCGCCGATCTTCAGCGTCGCCTTCTGCCCGTCGAGTGCCCGCACCTGCGGATTCTGAATGATCTTGGTGCTGGTGTCGCTCAACATCGCGGTCACCGTCGCCGGAGGGATCGTTACGGTGAAGTCCGTCGCGTTCAGATTCCCCAACCGGTTCAGGTTCACCTGGTTTGGAGTGCCGCTGGTCCCGTTGGTGTTGGTGGTGGTCGTCGTAGTGTTAGTGCCGGTCGTGGTGTTGGTAATGTTGTTCTGCAATGCCACCGTCGCGCTGGTTGGCGGGCTTACGCCCAGGTTCCGCATGCGGTTCTTGCTCACCTGCATCACCGCGATCTCCACCAGTACTTCCGGCCTCGCCTTGTCGAGATCGCCCACCAGCTTGTCCGCCAGCGCAATCTGATCCGGCGTGCCCCGCACCACAATCGCGCCCTGCGACGGCAAAGGCTGAATTCGCGAGATTTCGAGAATCTGCCGCAGCGCGTTCACTACGTCCTGCAGTTCGGTCGGTTGCGACAGGTTTGCCAGGTAAAAGGTCTTGATGACGCTCTGCTCGACGTCTTTGCGCTTGGCCGGAGTATCGCTGGCCACAAAAATCGTATTCGGTGTCACCGGCCGCCAGAAGGTCTTCGACTCCAGCGCGATGATCTCCAGCGCTTCTTCCAGCGTAACCCCGTTCAACTCGATCTTGATCCGCCGCGAAGTGTAGTCGGGATCGAACAGCACGTTGATCCCCGCCAGCTTGCCCACCGTCTCGTAGATGTTCTTCGTGTCTTCGGTCAACTTCAGCGTGATGGGCACACCCGAGATGTTCGTCAGTTCGACCGGACCCGGCGCTTCGAGCACTCGTCTCTGCAGCGTTTCCGGAGGCGGCGCCACCGTGCTCGGCGCGCCCTTGGCCTCATCGATCATCTGCTGCGTGCGCTTGACTTCCTGGTTGGCAATGAAGCTGGAGGCGTCAATCAACTGCGCCTTCTGAAATTCGGCCAGCGCCTCGTCCAGCTTTCCCGCGTCGCGCAGCAATTGCCCGCGATGCACATGCGAGGCGGCTGCCAGAAACTTGGTTCGTTCGTAGGGTGCCCGATATTTCAAGTCCCGCGGCTTCAGGTCGTAGGCCTGCTTGTAATACTCGAAGGCTTGCTCGTAGTCCTGGCGGGCCTCGGCATCTTTCGCCTTCTCGTACAACGACTTAGCCTTGTCGGCCGCGGCAGGCAGGGTGGCTAGCGCCACCAAGAGCAACAAGGCTCCGGGGCGGATCAGTGATTTGGTCACAGGCTCCTCGCAGACAGTCCTCCGGCAGAGGTCGGGCTTGGCCCCACCTGGGGCTTAAAATATCCGCCGAAGTTGGTTGTAAGCGGGGTGATTATAACAAAGCCCTGTGGGGAGCCGAAGTGACTGCCGTGGTAGCAGTTAATCGCAAGTGGCATCTTCACGCTAGAGCAACAAGTCTCCATTTTAGCAAAGCCTATCTTCTCTACGGTGAGTATTCGACTCCGTTCGACGTTCCTGGCTAGGTACTCGGTACTCGATGCTAGGTACTGGGCAGTTGCCCCTGTAAGATGAACAGCAATGCCCCGTCCATCTGCCCATCCCACAAAGCCGAATCCGGAGAAGAACCCGCGCCGCGACCCTACCGCAGCCGGGCAAAGAGATGCCGCTGTTAATAGGATCGCTTCCCATAACTATTTCTTGCTGGAAAAATTTGAGACCGGCATCGCCCTCTCTGGAACCGAGGTCAAGTCCGTGCGCGCCGGACGCGCCAACCTCAAGGATTCCTATGGCTTAATCAAGGACGGCGAGCTCTGGCTGCTCAACTGCCACATCGGACCTTACGAGCACGGCAACATTTTCAACCACGCACCTCTGCGCACCCGCAAGCTCCTGGTCCATAAAGAAGAGCTGCGCAAGCTGGTGGCCAAGACCCAGCAGCGCGGATTCACCCTCATCCCCACTCGCATGTACTTCAAGAACGGACGAGTCAAGGTCGAACTCGCCCTCGCCAAAGGCAAACAGCTCTGGGACAAACGCGAAACCGAGCGCCGCCGCACCGCCGACAAAGAGGCCCGCGAAGCCATCGCCCGCAGTCGCAAATCCTGATGGTGAACCGTAGGGTCGGGCGCCTCCAGGCTGAGCGAGGAGTTCTTGCCCCTTTTGGGACGAGGCAGGCGCTTGGGCACGCACGGCTTGGGCAGTAGGCTTTATTTCTGGCGCCGCCTCGCGGCTCAATTCGAGCTTTGCTCGACCGGACGGGCGGGCGCCCGCCCATCTGAGCAACCCTGCGCTTCAGGTGAACAGGCGGCTTACGTCCGGGAGCAGCAGATAAACCAGGATGGTCGCATCCACTGCGGTGCGCAGGACGCGAAAGACCTGGTGATACTCGATCAGGCTGCGCAATCCGAGCAGGACTCCGATGGCGACGAAAACCAGGGTCAGCACCCGCGCCCAGTTTTTCAGCTTCCACATGCCGAAGCCCACGATGAAATAGAACAGGGCCAGCAGGATGACGCCGAGGCCAAACACGGTGCCCACGCCCACCGTGAAGCGCTCTAAGGAAGTGCCTTCGGTCATGGCGGAGAGCATGCGCGCGCCGAGATGACTGAATCCGATAATGGCGACGCCGACCATAGCCCAGAAGGCCCCCATGCACCAGGTCAAGGACGCGATCAACGTGACTCACACAGGTCGCATAGCGGCGTCCTCCGTGAAAGGGGTGAAATGTAGCAGGGAGCGACAGCAGGGTCAAGCGGAGGAATGGCGGCAAAATTTATTGGCGAACAACCTCGCCCGCAGGGTCGTTGAGGGTAGACTCCCGAACCAGTCCTCCCAGTTACTGCTGCGATCTTCGCGATTAGTCCCGCCGCCCTCTCTTTCGCTTCGGGTTGCTCCACCGGCCTTTATAAAAGACGATCCGGAAAGTTGCGGAGGAGAATCACGATGTCACTAAGATTATGTGACTTTTTTCACGGGTCGGTCATAAGTCGGCGATTCCTCACGCTCCTGCCAGGCGGGGCAGGACGTTGGCGACGAAGTCGACCAGAAAGTGCGCGATCATGTTCGAGACCAGGTCTTTGCGCCACAAATAGAACGCGGTGAGCAGGCCGCCGGCGGCCAGCGCGATGACGATGTTGGCCCAGCCGCCGGTCCAATGCCCCACGGAGAAGATGATCAGCGGCAGCACGATCGAGGCGGTACGGCCGAGGCCGACTGCCTGCAGGCGGTCGATGGCGAAGCCGCGGTAAAACAACTCTTCGACAATGCCGGCGCGCAGCACCACCAGGGTGACAACCGGGATGGGAAATTTGTCGAGATAGCTGCTTGCCTGGCCGTAATGAGTCAAAAGAGCCAGCCCGACCACCACCGCGAAGCACACGGCGCCGGCTATGAATCCCCACAATACCGATTTCCACAGTGGCGAGGTGCCCAGACCGACCGAGTGCAGCGATAGCCCTTCGCCACGCTTCACCAGCCACAACAGCAGTCCAGCGACGGCGAACATACATCCTTCTTTCAATACGGTCAGACGGACGCTGGAATTGGCCCCCAGGGGCAGAAAGACCTCGCGGATAATGATCATGGAGAACAGCGAGATGAACAGGCCGAGCCGGGTAGAGGTGTTGGCTCTGGGCGCAGTTTGCGGTGCGGCGGCAGTAACGGATTCCTGGTACATGTGTCTGATGTACGATGAAAAGGCAGTAAAGGTTCCGTGCGTTCAGTTTTGGCCTCGGGCTCTTAGCGCCACCTCTGCGTGCTTTGCGATCTTTGTGCTCAAGGGCTCTGGCTTCGCCGATCAACTCGCCAAAATCATAAGGCAACGATTCTCGGCGTGCTCCCGAATTCGCAATCGGCAATCGGAAGTTTAGAGTCGCCAATCGCAGTTGCCAGATTCCCGTCTCCGCGACGATACTAAAAGTCCATACCATGAAAACAACTCTGTCTGCCGCAAACCCGTCTCAAGTGGAAACCGATTGTCTCGCTGTCGTGGTGCTTGACCGCGGCGAGAAAGGGAAAACCGACACCTTCGTCGACTCATCCGACGCCGCCGTCGAAGCCGCCGCCAAAGACGTCATTGCGAGCGGCGAAGCCACCGGCAAGGCCCTCGAGAACACGCTGCTGCACAACCCCGCGGGCCTGAACGCCAGGCGCCTGCTGCTCATCGGGGGAGGTAATAGCGCCAAGTTTTCCGCATCCGACTTGCGCAAGCTGGCCGGCGCCGCGGTGCGTGCGCTGAAGTCAAGGTCCGTGCGCGGCTTTGCCTTCGCCGCGCCAGCGAGCGTGGATGCCGAGGAGGCGGCCCGGGCGATCGTCGAAGGCGCCTTCGTGGGCAACTTCGAGCCCGACTACTACAAGAGCGACCGCAAGGATCAGAAGATTGATGCGCTCACCGTCGTCGCTAAAGGCGATTTGCAGAAAGCGGTGGACGAGGCGCGCATCATAGGCGAATCGCAGAATTTCGTGCGCGACCTGGTCAACGAGCCTTCCAACTGCATGACGCCGACCATCCTCGGCGAGCGGGCCAAGAAAATGGCGCAGGAAGTCGGACTGAAGTGCGAGGTCTATGGCGCCGACAAGATCAAGGAATTGAAGATGGGTGCCTTCTGGAGCGTGGCCCAGGGATCGGACGAACCTCCGGCGCTGATTGTTTTGAAATACGAACCGGCTGGCGCTCCGGAAAAACCCGTGCTCGGCTTGGTGGGCAAAGGGATTACGTTCGATACCGGAGGGATTTCCATCAAGCCGGCCGACGGCATGGAGAAGATGAAGTACGACATGGCCGGAGGCGCCACCATGATCGGCGCCATGCGCGCCATCGCGCTGCTGAAGCCGAAAGCGAAGGTCACCGCTATCATTTGCGCGACCGAAAACATGCCTTCGGGAAAGGCGCAGAAGCCGGGCGATGTCCAGATTGCCATGTCGGGCAAGTCAATTGAGATCATCAACACCGACGCCGAAGGACGCCTGGTGCTGGCCGACGGCCTGCACTATGCGAAGCAACTCGGCTGTACGCATCTGATCGACGCGGCCACATTGACCGGCGCCGTCGTGGTGGCGCTCGGCTACGTGAATGCAGGAGTCTTCGCCAACGATGACAAGATGTATGAGCGCTTCAAGACTGCGCTCGACAGAGCTGGCGAGAAGATGTGGCGCCTGCCGCTTGATGAAGAATACAAAGAAAGCATCAAGTCGACGATCGCCGATATCGTAAACTCCGGCGGGCGCTGGGGCGGTTCCATCACTGCCGCCATGTTCCTGAAGGAATTCGCCGAAGACACGCCCTGGATTCACCTTGACATCGCCGGCACGGCGTGGACAGAAGAAGCCAAGCCCTGGATCGCCAAAGGCCCTTCGGGCATAGCCCTGCGCAGCCTGGTGGAATTCGCCCGCAACTTCGCGGGATAGAAAATCACCAAGAGGCAGTTTCACAACCCGCCCGACGCGGATGTCTGGGCCTGCGTAATTCGTGGAATTGATGGAGGACGGACGTCCCGTCCTTCATGTATAGCCCACTCAGTCCCTTTTCGCATCTCATTGCCGCATGCAATCGGCCAGATCAGCAAACATCTGGGAGATGGAGGTGCCGATGAAGACCTTATTCGGAATCGGTTTGATCGTGCTGGTTTTGGGAATCCTTTCGTTCTTTGTGCCCTTCCCGCATAGTGAAAATCATGGGCTCAAGATCGGCGGCGCCAACCTGAGCGTGAAGACGCATGACAGCACGCCGATTCCCCCTGGCGTCAGCGCGGCGCTGGTTGCGGTAGGGGCGGTGATGATGATCGCAGGCGGCCGCTCAAAGTAAGGGGGGGACGTGATGTCGGTGGGGACGCAGCTCGGCTGCGTCTTTCTCTCTCTTTGCAGGTGAAAGAGAGCCACGGGCTTACACGGAGCGACACGGGAGGTAAGAAAGTTTATGAGAGGCTAAGAAGTCCGTGTTGTCCGCGTAAGCTCGTGGCTCTTGTTTCCTTGGTCGTCCCGGCGGGACTTGCCGTAATTTTTAGCCTCGCACAGCGCTGAGCGCCGCAAAGTCTGAACGTCCCTGCGGGACACGGGTTACTTCTGCGCTCTCTCCACCGCTTGCTCGAGCTGCGTGACCAGCGGGGTTTCTCCCTGCTGCAAGCCGTCGCGACCCATGGCGCGCCACAGGTACGTGGAACTCTTCAGGCGCGCGTCATATACAGCGAGGACGTCTTCCGATGGGCGCGACTGAACGGCGATGATCATATCTGCGTCCCCGGGCTGGTAGACCACGATGTACTGGCCCCAGCGCTGGATGGCGTCCTGGACGGCCGCGATCGCCTGGCGATCTTCGGGCAGCAGGTTGGGATTGAACTGTCCGCCGTCATAGGCCGTCACGTATACATAACGGGCATTGATCAGCGTCTTGGGAAACGGCTGAATCTTCTGGGTCTGTAGATCCGGGGCAGCGAAAGCCGCCGATGTCGTCAGTAATAAGAGAGCGAATGCACTGTAAAGTTTCTTCACCGCAAAGCCTCCCTCACTCAATACCGTATTAGATGCGGGTTAGCGGGATTGGATGTACTCCGGCAACTGACAGGAGAGGGTTGTACTGTTGTTAAGGTTAGCTATTAGCTTATTATATATCACGGTTTATTTATCAAGAGCTATCACCTGAAACGCTGCGAGCGCCATCCGGCTTCGCCGGATTGGACAGCCAGGCGCCCGACCCTGCGTGGGTCGGGTAGCGCAGTCGAAAACAGGCCTGCGCAGCGCTCAGCATGACAATTCACTTGAGTATGGGCATCACCATCAGTTCGCAGGAGCGCTTCGGGCTCTTGCCGGGTCGCTCCCTGGCGCGCCCAGGTACTGGACGAACCAGCGGGTAACTTCCACGGTGGACGTGATTCGGTTGTTGGTTTTGCGCCAGCCGTGCCCTTCGTCAGGAAACAGCACATACTTCACCGGCACGCCACGTTGCTTCAGATTCTGAACCACCTGTTCGGCCTCGACCACGGGGACGTTGGTGTCGTTCGCACCGTGCAGAACGATCGTCGCCGCCTTCACCTGGTCAACTTTGTGAATGGGCGAAAGACTCCGCAGCATGTCGACCTGAGTCTTGGGATCGCCGTACTCGACGGTCGAGATGGCGGCCATCCACGGTTCGGTGTGGGCGAAGAAGGTTTCGAAGTTCACGACTCCATAGAGATCCGCCCCCGCTTGGAACAGATCAGGATATTCGGTGAGTCCGGCCATCACCATGTATCCGCCGTAGGAGCCACCCATGATGCCGAGCCTCTGGGGATCGCCGATCTTGTTGGTGATCAGATAGTCGGCCGACGACTTGATGTCTTTCACGGCGTTGACGCGCAGTTCGCCGTTGTCGAGGTTCACGAAGCGCTTTCCGAAGCCTGTCGATCCGCGAACGTTAGGGGCGAAGACGGCGATACCCTGCGAGGCGAGCGCCTGGTAATCGCTGCGAAAGATGGGGAGATCCTCGCCTTCAGGTCCGCCGTGAAAGGCCAGCACGACCGGTCCCGGAGCCTGGAAGTTTTTGGGTAGATATAGCCAGCCGGAAAGGGGAAGACCGTCGTGGGCCTTAAAGTGCACCAGTTTCGGGCGGACCAGTTCGGAGAGATTCACACCGGCGTGCGGGCTGAAGGTGACCTGGTGAAATTGCTGGGTAGCCATGTCCATGATCCAGATATCCGAGGGGGCAGCGGCGCCGCTCAGGACGAGGGCGAGTTGTTTTCCGTCGCGTGAAAACGCGAGCCCGCCGACTATCTCGGTGGGAAGGGTGGGGCCGGGCGACATCTTCTCCGTTGCCACGTCGAAGAATGAGAGTTCCGACCTTCCCCCGGCATTCCAGAGGAGCACCGCCAGCGTGCCCTGGTCGTTGAGGCCAAAGCCGTC
The DNA here is from genome assembly GCA_035262225.1 of Terriglobales bacterium. Classification (GTDB taxonomy): domain Bacteria; phylum Acidobacteriota; class Terriglobia; order Terriglobales; family Acidobacteriaceae; genus DATFTE01. The sequence continues at coordinate 18,770 of DATFTE010000184.1, read as the reverse complement.
GAGTTCAGCGTCGTCGCGCGCGGCCAGCAGCTGGATCGGTCCGGGCTCGCCGTTGGGACGGAGCTTGACCTCGGCAAAGACTTTGAGATCGCGGTCTTTGTTCGAGGCCAGATAGACGGTTTGACCGTCACGCGAGAACTCGCCGCCGAAGTCGCCCGGACCTTCGTGCCGAGTCAGGTTCGAAGCTTTGCCATTGGCGATTTCGATCAGATAGACGTCGTTGCTGCCGCGGTCGGCCATGCGCGAGACCAGCGCATAGCGACCATCGCGGGTGACATCTTCCATCTCGCCGACTCCCGGATTCTGGGCCACCAGTTTCATTTTTCCGTCGGGAAACTGGAGCAGGTAGGAGTCCATGGCGGCGCCGTCCCGGATGTTGGAGGACATCATGAGCGCGGAGCCGTCGTGAGTCCAACTGGCGAGCCAGTTATCTTCTTTGCCGCCGGGCGTGAGGCGCCTGAGGCCGGTGCCATCGGAACGAACGAGATAGATTTGCGTGTTCATGCCGCCGCCGGGAGCGACGGAAAGCGCGAGCCAATCGCTGGTGGGCGACCACTCGAGCTCGTCGACGGGATCATCAAGCGCCGTGATCTGGCGTGGCCATCCCCCCTCAACGGGGACGGTCCAGACCTGCGGTACGCCGCTCATGTCGCTGCGGAAGGCGAGAGTCTTTCCGTCGGGAGAGAACTGCGGCATGGTGCAGCGGCCGATACGCGCCATCAATGTAACGGTGGTGGTGAGGGAGTCGGTCGTGTCAGCAGCGAAGGCGCAGGCAGCAAAAACGACAATAATCGGAAGAAGACGACGCATGGTGGACCTCGCTGGGGGGCGACTGTATGACGCGTGGGTGCGGTTGTCAATGGAGTGGAGGGCATTGGCCCTGTGGGCCGGGCGGAGGCGCTGTTCCCACACAACTCCCCACTCCAGATGGCCCCCGTCTCCGTGTAGGCTGGGCGTCACATCACGCCAGGTGTGCTGATACCCATCACGGCGAGGGCATGGATCAGTTCGCGGCGGACGACGGCAGCGGTGGCCAGCAGAAACCGCCTCCGTCCCTCATCAGCTTCGCTCAGGATGGGATAGCGGTGGTAGAAGGTGTTGAACAGTTGCGCCAGCTGGAAGGCATGCTTGGCGAGATAGGCCGGCTCGGTAGTGGCAATGCACTGGTCCACGATGTAGGAGGTTTTCGCGGCGGCGAGCCAGAGCTCCCAGATGTCGTTGGCGGAGTCGCCGGCCAAGTACTGCGAGAAGTCGAGTTTTTTCGAAGATGACTGCTGGTAGAGCTTTTCGCGCAGCATGCTGAGGGCGCGCTCGCGATTCTGCCGTTCCGACTTCCCCGCATCGCTGGTCGCGACGATGCCCGTGGGAATGTGAGTGATGCGGGCGGCGCCGCCGGACACATCGACGCGCAGGTCCTCGGGTCTGATGGCAACCTGACCGCACTCATCGGTAAGAAACTTCTCCGGATCGAGTTCACCTTTGCGGAAGATGTTGGTGGCACGCACCACCGCGTATTGCGCGTAAGGACCGGTTTCGCCTTCGAAGCTGAGCGCGTCTTTGAAGTCAAAGGCGATGACCGAGGACTTGGTGTACTTGAGCATGAAGTAGCGCAGGGCGCCGACGGCGATCTGGGTGGCGATCTTCCGGCGCTTGTCTTCGTGCAGGTGGGCATTGCGGGCGTCGACTTCTTCCTTGGCGGAGGCGATGAGCGCGTCAAGCAGGTCGTCGGCCTTCACCCCAAAGCCTTTGCGTCCGGAGACCTCGATGTAGGACCTCGCCTTGTCTTCTTCGGACAGCTGATAGCCGAGCTCGGCGGCGCAGCGCGGGGTGAGCGCGACCATTTCATAGGAAAAATGCGTGTAGTGATCGGCCTGCTGGTTGTAGCCGAGGCCGCGGAGAGCTTCGATGACTGTGCTTTGGGCCTCCGACTGGCGGGCGTCGATGACGTTATAGATTTCGCTGACGCCGCCGAAGTGCGGGTGCTCGGGCTCGCCTTCGACGGTCGAGATCCAGCATTGGTGCTGGTTGGGGTAGCGGTAGAACTCCTTGTAGCCGAAATCTTTTCCCAGCACGCCGAACTTCCACATGTGGTAGGCGATGTCTTTGCCGACGTAGCCGACGGTGCCGTTGGACCGGACAATGACTTTCTGGTCTTCTTCGGCGATTGTGGAGCTGTCGGGCCTGAGATCCATGCCAGATTCCAAAGGAACTACGTCGAGGACATCTTCACCCTCCACCGCATCGGTCCCATTTTTCTTCTTGTCCTTCTTGGCGTTCTCTGCGTCCTCTGCGGTTAAGGATTTTGCCGTCCCGGCCCGGCGCATGATCCAGCAGCCTTTGTTTTTGCCTTCTGTCTCGAAGGTCAGCACGCCCGAGGCTTTCAGCTTTTCAAAGGCGGCGTCCCAGAAATGGAGGTGGAGGATTTCGCTCTCGCGAGGCAGGAAGTCATATTCGATGTCGAGCCGGTCCATGGTCTCGAGGTGGCGGCGGAGGACGGCGGTGGAGATGAGATCGGCGATGGCAGCAATTTCGTTGTTGCCCTGCTCGATGGCGTGCAGAGTTTCCACGCGATGCTTGAGGTTCTGTCTGTCCTGCTCGTACCACTGCGAGACGCGGGCGTAAAGCTCCCAGCAGTAGTAGTCGAAGCGTGGCTGCCGGCTGAGTTCCTCGACCTCGTCCCATTGTTTCTTTTCAAGATGCAGGAAGCCGACGATGACATCTGCGACTTGCACGCCGGTATTGTCGATGTAGTTCTGAACGTCAACTTCCCGCCCCGCAAAACGAAGAAGACGGACAAATGTGTCGCCGAGAATGGCGTTGCGCAGGTGTCCGATGTGCGCGGCCTTGTTGGGATTGATGCTGGAGTGCTCGACGAGAATCTTGCCCCCGGGGATGTCGGCGGAGGGCTTGTCGTCAGCCGCGAGAGCGCTGGCGAGTGCGGCCCGGTTGACGCGGGCATTGATGTATCCCGCGCCGGCGAGTTCGAGCAGGTCGAAGCCATCGATGGGACCGATGCCGGCGACGATTTCCTGGGCAATCACGCGCGGCGCCTTGCGCAGTTTCTTCGCCAGCTCAAAGGCCAGCGGCAGCGCGTATTCGCCGAGTTCGACTCGGGGCGGCTGTTCGATGACCACGCGGGCCAGGTCGACAGCGTAGGCGCGACGCACAAATTCGCGCACCTGGAGGGCAAGACGGCGTTCGAGATCGCGATACAATCGGGCCCCTAACCTATTGAAGAAAAAAGTGATTGTAGCAGACGGGAAGCGGGCTGAGGTTTGACGAGGGGTAGGGCGTTCCCTATGATGAAAAATCAGTCATTGGCCGTTGGTAGTTGGTCTTTGGTCGTTGGCAAGCCCTCTCGTTGAAGTCGCTTTTGCCTTTGGCCGACGGCTAACGACGAACGATTATCAACCTTTTTCCATGCGCATTGCGTATCTCGACTGCTTTTCCGGCATGAGCGGCGACATGTTTCTTGGGGCGCTGGTGGATGCGGGCGTGTCTCCGGATCTGCTGGAGAAAACCGTGCAGGCGCTCGATATCGGCGCGCGGCTGGAGATTTCGCGGGTATGTCGCAGCGGTATTTCGGCCACCAAGGTCGATGTGTATGCGCACGGGGAGAAGGATTTGCCGCGGGAGGAGTTCTGGAGCGGACGGCAGAGGTCGGACGCAGGAGCTCTGGGGTCGGAGCACGGACCGAATCCTATTCGGCATGAACATCATCACGTGCACGATCTGCGGGCGGATGGCCCGCAGCCAGGCTCCCACTCCCACGGCCGGGGCTTGAGCGAGATTCGCGGGATTATTTCGCGGGCGGGGATCGGCGACGGAGCAAAGAAGACGGCCATTGCGATGTTTGAGGCGCTGGGTACGGCGGAAGCGAAGATACACGACACAGCCATCGAGAGAGTCCACTTTCATGAAGTGGGCGCGGTCGATGCCATGGTGGATATGGTCTGCGCCGCGGTGGGAGGCGAGGCGCTGGGAGTCGATGAGTTTGTGTGCTCGCCGTTGAACGTGGGTGGCGGAACGGTGAAGTGTGCGCACGGCACGTTTCCTGTGCCCGCGCCGGCGACGCTCGAGTTGCTGAAGGAGGCGCCGGTGTACTCCTCAGGACTCGAGGTGGAGATGGTGACGCCCACGGGGGCGGCGATCGTGAAGACACTGGCTGCGCGCTTTGCGGCATTTCCCGAGATGAAGGTCGAAAAAATCGGGTACGGTGCCGGCACGCGGGATTTGCCCGGGCACGCGAACGTGGTGCGGCTGACGGTGGGCGAAGCGCAGCCGGCGCTGAAGGTCGCGCCGGAGACGCTCACGGTACTCGAAGCAAACCTCGATGATCTGAATCCTCAGGTATTCGGGTACGTAATGGACCGGCTGCTGGCCGAAGGCGCGCTCGAAGTGTTTGGCGTGCCGGTGCAGATGAAGAAGAGCCGTCCGGGAATGGTGCTGACAGCGCTGTGCCGGCCCGAGGACGCGGCCCGGCTGACGCACATGATGTTCCGCGAGACGTCAACCCTGGGGGTGCGGCGCCGGGATGAGCAGCGGCAGGCGTTGGACCGCAAGTGGGTGACGGTCGCAACCGAGTGGGGCGAGGTACGGTTGAAAGTGGCTAGCATGAATGGGACGGTGACGAACTACGCTCCTGAGTATGAGGATTGCAGGAAGATTGCTGCTGAACGCGGTGTTCCTTTGAAGAATGTGATGCAGGCAGCCATGCGGAATTTCCGATTGCCCATTGAGGATTGAAGAGGGCTTGAACCGCAACGCGCGCCAAGGATTCGCAAAGGGCTAAGAAAAACATTGGATCCGGTTGAGGAAAGTTACGATCGCGTCGCTGAAGAGTATGTTCGGCATCTTTATGAGGAATTGCGGAACAAGCCGGCGGATCGTGAGCTACTGGACCGATTTGCCGATCGGGTGCGCGGGAAAGGGATCACCTGCGATTTGGGATGCGGGCCAGGCCAGGTGGCGCGGTATTTGAGTGATCGTGGATTATCTGTCTGCGGTGTCGACCTGTCGCCCGAGATGGTAAAGCGGGCGGGGAAGTTGAATCCGGGAATTGAGTTCTCGACGGGCGACATCCGGGCACTGGACGTTCCCGATGGGGCGTGGGCGGGAGTCGCGGCGTTTTACGCGATCGTGAATCTGCCGACAGGAGATCTCGATCTCGCCCTCAGGGAAATGCACCGGGTGTTGCAGCCGGGAGGGTGTTTGCTGTTGAGTTTCCACCTGGGAGAAGAGGTCGCGCACGTGGAGGATTTGTGGGGCTGCCCGGTGTCGCTGGACTTCTATTTTCGGCGCACCAGCGAGATCACGGACGGCTTGCGGGCTGCGGGCTTCGCCGTCGAAGAAATTACGGAGCGCGAGCCTTATGCACCCGAGATCGAATACCAGAGCCGGCGGGCGTACATTCTTGCGCGGAAGCCGGGTTTAGAACTCAAGGGCGATAGCCTTTAGCCAGAACAATGCGCGAAGGCCACAAAGCAGAACCTTTCACCATGAAGGACACGAAAGGGCACGAAGAATCAAAGAGTCAGATGACTCAATGATCCAATGACGCAATGAACAAGTTTTACATTACGACTCCTATCTACTACGTCAATGCACGGCCGCACATTGGTCATGCCTACACGACCATCGCTTGCGATACGGTGGCGCGGCGCGAGCGCATGCTGGGCGTGGATACTTATTTCCTCACCGGCACCGACGAGCATGGGCAGAAGATCGAGCGGGCAGCGCAGGCGGCGGGCAAGTCGCCGCAGCAGTTGACCGACGAGGTTTCGGCGGAGTTCCGCAAATTGTGGGACCGGATGGGGCTTACCTACGACGATTTCATCCGCACCACGGAAGATCGTCATAAGAAGAGCGTACAGCAGCTGTTCCGAACGATTCGCGACAACGGGTTCATCTATAAGGGCACTTACACCGGTCAGTACTGCGTTTATGACGAGTTATACGTGGATGCGACCGAGCCGGGGGCGCCCTGTCCGGAGTGCGGGCGGCCGACGGAAACCGTTCACGAGGAGAACTACTTCTTCAAGCTCTCGGCGTTTCAGGACAAGCTGCTGCACTTGTATACCGAACAGCCGGACTTCATACGTCCCGAGACGCGACGCAATGAAGTGATGTCATTCGTGCGCTCCGGTCTGCGCGACCTGTCCATCAGCCGGAGCACGTTTTCCTGGGGCATTCCCGTGCCCGACGATCCCAGGCACGTGATCTATGTGTGGCTGGATGCGCTGGCGAATTACATCACGGCGCTGGGCTATGGCAGGGACGATGACAAGCTGTTCCACAAGTATTGGCCGGCAGATGTGCAGATGATCGGCAAGGAGATTGTGCGCTTCCACTGCGTCTACTGGCCGGCGTTCCTGATGGCGGCGGGCATTGCCCTGCCCAGGGGGATCGTGGCCCACGGGTGGCTGCTGTTTGAAGAAAATAAGATGTCGAAATCGCGGGGCAACATCGTCCGCGCCGAGACGATTCTCGACGTGCTGGGCACGGACGCACTGCGCTATTTCCTGCTCCGCGAAATCGTGTTCGGACAGGACGGATCGTTCTCGTTCGACGCGCTGGTGCAGCGTTACAACTCCGACCTGGCAAATGGGCTGGGCAACCTTGCCAGCCGCACGCTGACTATGATCACGCGGTATTTTGGCGGAGCGGTGCCGACGCCGGCGGCGGTGGACGGCACGATCGCGGACACCGCGCGCAAGGTAATTCAGGAGTTCGGCGCGGCGTTTGACCAGTTCCAGTTTTCGCGAGCGCTCGAAGGCGCGTGGGGACTGGTGGCGGCGGTAGACAGGTACATCGTCGAAAATGCCCCCTGGGCGCTCGATGAGAAAAAAGACGAGCCCAGCCGGGCGCGGCTGGGAACGGTGCTCTACACCAGCGCCGAGGCGCTGCGCATTGTGACCGCCTTGGTGCATCCGGTCATTCCCCAGGCGACGGCCAGGATCTGGGCGCAGCTGGGGCTGGGTGAGATCAGGAAATTTGCGCTCTCCGGATTGAAATGGGGGGAGCTGCAGCCGGGAACCAGGCTGGGGAAGGTCGAGCCGGTGTTTCCCCGCGCCGACAAATCGGCAATCGAAAGGATGCAGAAGATGGAAGAGCAGGAACGGACGGCTCCCGCGGCTGAGGCAAAACCTGTTGCCGGACCGAAGGTGATAACCGCGCCCGCGGCGGCCGCGCCAGATGGAAAAATCACCATTGATGACTTCGCGAAAGTGGAGTTGCGCGTGGGGCAGGTGAAGGTCGCCGAGCGTGTGCCCAAGGCCGACAAGCTGCTGCGCCTGGAAGTGGACCTGGGAACGGAAGTGAGGCAGGTGGTGGCGGGAATCGCGGAGTCGTACGCGCCGGAGACGCTGGTGGGGCGCAAGGTGGTGATTGTCGCGAACCTCGCCCCGCGCAAGCTGCGCGGCCTGGAGTCGAACGGAATGATTGTGGCTGCTTCTCCCGAAGGCGGAAAGGCCATCCTGGCGGGGTTTTTGGAGGATGTGCCGGTGGGGACGCGGTTGAAGTAGGAAGGCGGTCCTCAGACTTCCTTCGGACCTCGGGCTCTGGCCTCGGGGCTTCAGGCTTGCGGTTGCTCGCTTCGCTCGGCTGGGCGTAACGACACTTGCCTCGCATCATACCGGCACGCCGGCGGTTCCTGCGTGAGTTTTGCCAACGACCAAAGACGAACGGCCAACGACCATGTTTGTTGATTCCCACGCGCATCTCGACGGGCGTCAGTTTGACTCGGACCGCGAAGCTGTCATTGCGCGGGCCCGGGCGGCGGGCGTTGCGGCGATGGTCGCCATCGGTAATGGCGATGGTCCGGCGACGGCAGACTGCGGAATCCGGCTGGCCGAGAAACACGACTTCATGTATGCGACGCTGGGCGTGCATCCCCATGAAGCGAAGCTGGCGACGGATGCGGATTTCCAGAAGATGACCGAGTGGGCAAAGCATCCCAAGATCATTGCCTGGGGGGAAATCGGGCTCGACTACTTTTACGTTCACTCGCCACACGACGTGCAGAAATCAGTATTTTCCAAACAGATGGAATTAGCGAAGGCTGCGAAGCTGCCGATCGTGATTCATTGCCGGCCTTCGAACGCCAGCGAAGACGCATGGGACGATTGCCTGGGCATGATTCGTGACCAGTGGGCGGCGAACGGCCTGGGCGGAATCCTGCACTGTTTCACAGGAAACTGGGAACAGGCGAAGCGGGCGCTCGACATGGGATTCGTGATTTCCTTTGCCGGCAATGTGACGTTTCCCAAAGCGCAGACCATCCGCGACGCGGCCCGGCGGGTCCCGCTCGATCGCATGCTGATCGAGACCGACTCGCCCTACCTGGCGCCGGTGCCGCATCGGGGCAAGCGAAACGAGCCGGCGTTCGTGGTGGAAACGGCGCGGCAGTTGGGCGAATTGCGGGGACTGGCGGCGGAGGAAGTGGGCGTGCAAACCACGGAGAATTTTCGCCGCTTCTTTTCCCTTCACGAAATGGCCAAGTCCATTTAGTTTGGTAGATGCATCGAGATTGGGGCGTGCGAATCTATTCAAGGTAGGGGCCGGGTTCGCCCAGAGCGGAATTCGCGGAGGAGATTCGCGGGTTTTCTATATGCCAGAGAATACTTTCGACATTGTGAGCAAGATCGATCCCCAGGAAGTGTCGAACGCCATCCAGCAGGCGCTGAAGGAAATTCATACCCGCTTTGACCTGAAGGATTCGAAGTCGGCGATTGAACTGGAAGGCAAAGACGCGATCCTGCTGCACTCGCTCGACGAGTACAAAATGAAAGCGGTGAACGAAATTTTCCAGCAGAAGCTGGTGAAGCGCGGGATCTCGCTGAAGGGCCTGACCTACGCCAAGCTGGAACCGGCGGCCGGCGGGACGGTGAAGCAGAGGATCACCATGCAGCAGGGGATTCCCATCGAGAAGGCGCGCGAGATCGTGAAGCTGATCAAAGACTCGAAGAAGAAAGTGCAGGCTTCGATTCAGGGCGACCTGGTGCGGGTGAGCGGCAAGGATCGCGACACGCTGCAGGAGATCATCGCGCTGCTGCGGTCAAGGGACTTCGGGATTGACATGCAATTTACAAATTACCGGACAAATTGAGGGCTAGGTAACCGTAGAGGAAGCAAAGGCGCCAGGAAAACCGGATTGGAAATCCATTGAGCACACCGGCCACCACCAACGGGAAAGAAATTTTCGAGTTGCTGCGGGAAGACCTGGCGGCGATTGAGCGGGAGTTCGGACGCGACACGGTCTCCGGCGTCGAAGCCATCACCGAGATCGGTGAGTACCTGCGGGGAGGTGGGGGCAAGCGTATCCGGCCGATGCTGCTGCTGCTGGCCTCGCGGCTGTTCGACTACGAGGGCCGGGGAGGGATCCGGCTGGGCGCGGTGGTGGAAATCATTCACACGGCAACCCTGGTGCACGATGACATCATTGATGAAGCGCAGACGCGGCGCGGGCGTCCAGCGGCCAACACCCAATGGGGCAATGCGAAGTGCGTGCTGGCCGGCGACTGGCTCTACATGCAGGCGTTCAAAGTCGCGGTCGAGGAGCGGAACTTCCGCATTCTGGATACGCTGACTGAGCTGACGCAGCAGATGGTCGAAGGCGAACTGCTGCAGATGGAAAAGCTGGGCAAGCTGATCACTCTCGACGAGCACTTCGATTTGATTTACCGCAAGACGGCCTGCATGTTTTCAGTGTGCATGCGCATGGGGGCGATCCTCGGCCAAGGCACGCCGGAGCAGGAAGAGGGCCTGGCGCAGTACGGACGCAACCTGGGGATGGCGTTCCAAATCGTCGATGACGTGCTGGACCTGACGGCATCGGAGAGCGTGCTGGGCAAGCCGGTGGCCAGCGACCTGCGCGAGGGCAAGGTCACCATGGCGGTAATTCACGCGCTCGAGCGCTGCACGCCGGCGGAGCGCAGGGCCATCGAGACGATTCTGCGGGAGCGCGCGTTTGACGGCGTGACGCACGCGCAGATCCTCGAGATTCTCAATCGCTACGGATCGCTCGAAGCGGCCAACGCGCGGGCGCTGCAGTTTGCCGAACTGGCGCGCAACGCGATCTGCTCGTTTCCTGACAGCGAGTCGAAGCGCGCGCTGCTCTGGGCGCCGGAATACGTGGTGGCACGCGAGAAGTAGATTCGCCGGCTGGTCGTTGTCCGCCTTCCCTGGCTGGCAACCAGCACACCGGGTCTCTGTAGCTCCGGGCCGGGCTGTGCCGTCCGCCAGGGATGCGCACAGCTTGTTCAGGAGCCAAAAACCAGCGATTACCGACGCACCGCCACTCCCATCATCTCAAAGCGCCCATTGAGCAGCAGCGGTCCTGATCCCAGGAAGGCGCGCGCGGGAAGCTCTTTGGTGAATCGCTTCACGTAGGCGGCATTGAAGCGTTCCCAGAGCGCGATGTCGGAGCAATAAATCTGAACCCAGACCAGGTCGTCGATGGTCATCTGTGCCTCGGCGATGACGGCTTCGAATCCATCGAACAGGAGGCGCAGTTCCTCCTCAACATCGTTGGCTGCCAAGCCGGTTGCGGGATCGATGCCGATTCGTCCCGAGAGATAGAGGGTATCGTCGACCAGCACCGCGTCGCTGAAAGGCAGCTGGGCGGGCCGGCCGGGAAGGTTGATGTGACGAACGGAAGCCATGCCTTGCTCCTGTGGTCTGGAGGATGAATCTTACAGGATGGCGCCACGCGGCAGAGCCGAGTGAGTCGCCCCATAGGTTTGCTGCATCCAACTACTTGATTCTTCCAGTCTAAACCTGCAATTGTGTGGACTGTCGCTCCCGTTCCCGGTTAGTCTAGCGCGGCGGCGTATGAATAGTGTGCTTTCCATGATCGCGCATCACGGATACCTGCTGGTATTCCTGCTGGTGCTGGCCGAGGCCGTGGGTCTGCCGGTGCCGGCCGCCGTGGCGCTGGTGGCCGGCGGCGCGGCGGCAGCGGCGCATCTGCTGTGGCTGCCCACGGTCATTTTTCTTGCCATGGCCGCCATGCTTGCGGGCGACTCGCTGTTGTACATCCTGGGGCGGCACATGGGGTGGGCGCTCCTGGGCGTGTTGTGCCGGGTGTCGACTAATCCGGAGACTTGCATCCTGCGCTCCGCCGAGTCGTTCTACAAACGTGGCAAAGTCACGCTGGTCATCGCCAAGTTTGTCCCCGGGGTGAACACCATGGCGCCGCCGCTGGCGGGCAGCATGAAGATGCGCTTCCTGCAATTTCTGCGCTTCGATTTTCTGGGGGCGTCTCTCTACGCGTCGGCCTACATCCTTCTGGGATTCGTGTTCCGCGATTTTCTGGCGTCTATCATGCATGGATTTCAGCTGGTCGGCCGCTCGATGGAGGAGGTGCTGGTCTTTGCCGTGATCGGCTACGTGCTCTACCGTTTCTGGCTCTACCGCAAGTACCGGGTGTACCGCATCGTGCCGCGGATTCAGGTGCAGGAGCTGGCAGGTCGTCTAGCCGACGGGAACGCCGCGAAATTGATGATTGTGGATGTTCGCAGTCACGGCTACTACGATGCCGGCACCGAGCGGATCAAGGGATCCGTGCGCATCGAGCCCAACAACCTGAATGAAGAACTGCAGCGGCTGCCCAAGGACAGAGACATTTACCTCTACTGTACTTGAGCGCGCGAAGCGACCAGCGCCCGGGTGGCGCACCTGCTACGGGAAAGAGGATTCAACGCATTCGTGATCGTCGGCGGGCTGGCGGCCTGGCGGAAAGCCGGGGAACCGCTCGAACCCGTGCCGCATGATGACCTGGTGAAGTTGCCGACGTTTTCCTAGAGAGAAACCGCAGGCTTTAACTCCCAAACTGCTGAAAAACGAGAGATTCGTACAGGAGCACCACATCAGCGGTCTCATAACTCGTCAATTTTTTCTGATCCCCCAAGAGTGCACATGATGGTGGCTTCATGGGGAAAACCGGTGGAACAGAGGGGCCTTGTCCCGGGCGCGGAGCGGCGGAAGAATAAAGCGCACGGCTGCGCTTCTTTTATACTTTCACGCATGGCCTCGCCCAAGGAAGTCGAAATCAAGTTCCGGGTGGAGGAGGTGCGCGCGCTCACCCGCAAGTTGCGTGTTTCGGGCTTTCGTCTGCTAACGCGCCGCACCCGTGAGATCAATACCCTCTACGATCTACCGGGACAACCCTTGCGCGCGCGCGGGGAGTTGCTGCGCCTGCGGAAATACGGTACCGAGTGGCTGGTGACGCACAAGTCCAAGGGACGCATGGCGAGACACAAGACGCGTGTGGAGCTGGAGACTGAGGTCTCCGACGGACCGAAGATGGACGCGATTTTTCATGCGCTCGGCTACCGGCCTACATTTCGTTACGAGAAATTTCGCCAAGAGTGGAGCGACGGCACCGGACACGTCGTCGTAGATGAGACGCCGATCGGCAACTTCGGCGAAATCGAGGGTCCGGGGCGCTGGATTGACCGCACTGCGAAGCAGCTCGGAATCGGACCGCAGCAGTACATCACCGATACCTACGCCGGATTGTTCTTCGCCTGGAAGCGGCGGCGCCGAAGCGCGGCGCGGGAGATGACGTTTCGGGCGATAAAGAAGCCTTAGGCGGCCATCGTTTGCCGCTTGGGAGTTTCACTGCCTTGGGCGATAATCGTCGCAGCCATGAACGTGGAGTCCCGAGTCGCGGGTGCGCGCCATGCGGTTGTGAGCCGCCGGCTGGCGTGGTTTCTGGTGTTTCTTGCCTTCACCGCGCTGGGCTTGCTGAATTTCGCCTATCGCTACCTGGATGACCTGGCGCGCGGGCATACGCACACTTTTGGGATACGGCTGTTTGAAGAGGGCACCGGCGCCTATGCCGCGCTGGCGCTCTTCCCTGCCCTGCTGTGGGCGGTACGCAGGTTCCGTATCCGGCGCGACAACTGGTGGACGATGATCGCGGCGAACCTGCTGGTTATGGTGGCATTTTCCATCAGCGATACGACGCTGATGGCCGTGAGCCGCAAGCTGCTGGCGCCGTTGTTCGGCCTGGGCCCGTACGATTACGGCATCATGTCGTATCGCTATCCGATGGAATTCGCCAATCACGTTATTGGATTCTGGTTCTGCCTGGGCGCAATTTATCTGTTCGACTCCTACCAGGAGAGCCGCAATCGCCAGATCGCCACCGCCGAACTCGAGGCCCGCTTGGCCGAGGCGCAGTTGCAGAACCTGCGCCTGCAGTTGCAGCCGCACTTCCTGTTCAACGCGTTGAATACGATTTCTTCGGTCATGCACGAAGACGTGGATCGGGCCGACGCCATGCTGGCGCAATTGAGCGACCTGCTGCGGCGCACCCTGCGGGCCGCCAACTCCCAGGAGGTCTCGCTCGAGGAAGAGCTGGCGATGCTGAAAAGCTATCTCGCCATCATGGAGGCGCGCCTGGGCGACGATCTGCAGGTCGAGTTCGCGATTGATCCCGCCGTCTCCCGTGCGCTGGTGCCGCAGCTCATCCTGCAGCCGCTGGTGGAAAATTCGATTCGCCACGGACGCGACGCGCAGTCGTCGCGCGTCGATATCCACGTGCGCGCGGCTCAGGAAGACGGCCGCCTGCTGCTGGAGGTAAGCGACAACGGCCCCGGCATTCCGGAGTTGCACCGGGCGGAGTGGAAGAAAGGCGTCGGGATCTCGAACACCGAGGAGCGGCTGGAAGGACTCTACGGCGCCGACCATGAATTGCTGCTCGAAAACTCCAATGGCCGCGGGCTCACGGTGAAGGTGCGTCTGCCCTTGCGGCTGGCGGCAGCCACGGCGTGAACTCTTCCGGCAAACTGAAAGTCTTCGTGGTGGACGACGAGGCGCCGGCGCGGCGCAAGGTCATCCGCTTTCTCAGCCGCGATCCCGAGGTGGAGCTCGCGGGCGAGGCCTCGAATGGAGCCGAGGCGGTTCCCGCCATCCAGCAAGCCAGACCTGGCTTGCTGTTCATCGATGTGCAGATGCCGGGGATGGACGGCTTCGACGTGCTGCGTGCGCTCGAGCCTCAGATCATGCCGCGCGTGGTATTTGTGACCGCCCATGACGAGTACGCCATGCAGGCACTCGACGTGCACGCCTTCGGCTACCTGCTGAAGCCATTCGATCAGGCGCGCTTCGCCAAGGTCCTGGCCGACGCCAAGCAGCACCGCTCGCGTGAACAGGAAAGCGAGGTCACTCGCAACCTGTGGCACCTGCTGGCCGAAGTCCAGCATCGGCGGCAGCCCCCGGCGCGCCTGCTGGTGCCGCAAAGGGACCGCGCCTTCTTCCTGCGGCTTGAAAAAATTGACTGGGTCGAGTCGGAGCGGAATTATCTCAACCTGCACGTTGGCGCGCAGACCTACACCATCCGCGGGACGATCGACAGCCTGGAAGAGAAACTCGACCGCGGGCAATTTCTGCGCCTGAACCGCTCATGCCTGGTGCGCATTGACTTCATCCGCGAACTGCAAAACTGGTTTCACGGAGAATACAAAGTAGTGCTGCAGTCAGGCCAGACGGTAACCTGGACGCGGCGCTACCTCGGCCGGCACCCGGAGATCTTGGAGAGGCTATGATCGCGGGCTATGGTTCCTCGCCCTCGAGGCAGCCAAGCCGGGTCTCTGCTGAAGGGCCTGTTGCTCCGCGAGAGGCCACTCCGCTGCGTCCCTCAACCCGCGTATAATTTCTTTTTAATCAATCCAGCCAGGGTGGTGCATGCAGTCATGACTTCCGCAAATGGCAGTAATGGTCACGCCGTTGCTCAACCGCGCGCCGCGTGGCTTCAGCAGCGCAAGGCTCAGAATCGCGACGGGAATTTTTCCCAGATGCATTACGCCCGCCAGGGAACCGTCACGGAGGAAATGGACTATGTTGCCCGCCGCGAGAAGCTGGCTCCCGAACTCATCCGGGAGGAAGTCGCCCGCGGACGCATGATCATTCCCGCCAACACCAACCATGCCGAACTTGAGCCCATGGCCATCGGCGTGGCTTCGCTGTGCAAGATCAACGCCAACATCGGCAACTCCGCGGTCACCTCGAACATCGACGAGGAACTCAAGAAGCTGCACACCGCGGTGCATTACGGCGCCGACACGGTAATGGATCTTTCCACCGGCGGCAACATTCACGCGATCCGCGAAGCCATCCTGCGCCACTCGCCCGTGCCCATCGGCACCGTGCCGATTTACGAGGCCATCGCTCGCGTGAAGCGCATTGAAGACCTCACCGCCGGCATCATGCTCGAAGTTATCGAAGAGCAGGCCGAGCAGGGTGTCGACTACATGACCATCCACGCCGGCGTGCTGATCGAGTACCTGCCCCTGATTTCCAAACGCATCACCGGCATCGTCAGCCGGGGCGGCGCGATCCTCGCCCAATGGATGGCGCATCATCACCGGCAGAATTTCCTCTACGAATGCTTCGACGACATCTGCGAGGTATTCAAGAAGCACGATGTCAGCTTCTCCCTCGGCGACGGCCTGCGGCCGGGATGCATTGCGGATGCCAGCGACGAGGCGCAGTTCGCTGAACTGGCGACTTTAGGCGGGCTCACACAGAAAGCCTGGCAGCACGACGTGCAGGTGATGATCGAAGGCCCCGGCCACGTCCCGCTCGACAAGATCAAAGAACAGGTCGATAAGGAAAAAGAGCACTGCTTCGAGGCACCGTTCTACACGCTCGGGCCGCTGGTCACCGACATCGCGCCCGGTTACGACCACATTACGTCGGCCATCGGCGCAGCCCTGATCGGATGGCACGGCGCCGCCATGCTTTGCTACGTCACCCCCAAAGAGCATCTCGGACTGCCCAACGAGAAAGACGTGAAGGACGGCATCATCGCCTACAAAATCGCCGCCCACGCCGCCGACATTGCGCGCCAGCGTCCCGGGGCGCGGGACCGCGACGACGCCCTCAGCTACGCCCGCTATAAGTTTGACTGGGAGAAGCAATTTGCGCTCTCGCTCGATCCCGAGACCGCCCGCTCCATGCACGACGAGACCCTGCCCGACGACTATTACAAAGAGGCCGCCTTCTGCTCCATGTGCGGCCCGAAATTCTGCTCCATGAATTACTCGAACAAAGTCGACGAGTACAACAAGCAGGTCCACGGCCTGGAAAAGAAAGACTACTCAGAATTGGTGGAAAAGCTGGTCACGCTGAAGTAATCCCAAACCACGCCGGCACAGCCACTCAGTGGAACGGGTTAGCCACGAAACATTTCTGACCGGCATTGAAGTCTTCCGACCAGATCTTGTCGCAACCGACGTGTTCCTCGGCGGCGAGAAATTCCTGGGATCTACACCTGGTTTTCGCAAAAGGGCATCCGCGATCGAGGGCGCCCGCAGCCACACCAGCTTACTTAAAATCGGCCATCCCGTCCCACACCAACTGCACGGCAATTGCGAGGATGAGGAAGCCGAAGATGCGGTTGATCGCCCCGGTGGCGCCCGGGCCCAGGCGCGAGACCAGCGGGTCGCCCAGGCGAAGGAACAGATAGACGGTCAGTCCGAGCACGATAATCCCGACCACCATTCCGACATAGGACATCATCGAGTCGGTGTGCGCGGCCAGGCCCATGACGACACCGATCGAACCCGGTCCTGACAGCAGCGGCATGGCCAGCGGCGTCAGCGATATATCCTCTTTCGTGCTGGCTTCCGCGCTTTCTAACGGCGTGATGCGGCTCGACGAAGTCACCATACCCCATGCCGTGTTGGCCACGATCAGCCCTCCGGCAATCTTCAGCACCGGCATCGAGATGCCGAAAAACTTCAGTACGAAGCGTCCCAGAAACAGGAAGAACACCAGAATGGCGCACACATACAGCGAAGTCTTCAGCGCGGTGCGGTTGCGCTCCTTCCGGCCGAAATCGGAAGTGAGCGAGTAGAAGATCGGCACACCGCCGAAGGGATTCACGATGGGAAACAACGCCAGGAAGGTGGTGCTCGCCGCCGAGGGCAGGCTCCGCAGAATATTCGCAACGCCGTACTCGCCAATCATCGCGTGTCCCCGGGAAGGAGGAGGGAATGATACCACCCGAGCAATATGTCCCCGCCCATTCGAACTCACGCCCGGCCGCCAAGCGGCGCCCGAATAAAGCTCACAGCGCAAGCGGTGGGTACGTGGTGGGGATCAGGCAGGCCCCGAAGGGGCGAAAAAAAGGAGCGGCTAATTCAGATCCGAATACCGCTTTGTCTCCACCGACTTTTTCGCCGGCGGGCGATTGCCATAGCGAACGACGAAATCCTTGGCGACGATGTCCTCTTCGGGAGGGTGTGAGGAATGCGCGACGCGGGCGCGAGCAGCCGGTGCGGGAGGTACCTTGGGGGGCGTGGGCATCTTCGCTTCTCTGGCCGTTTGGGCCGCTTGCGGCGCCGGGTTTCGAGGCGCAGGCGCGCTGGCTGCAGCCGGTAAAAGCACCGAGTCGGTGGCGGAGTGAATCGCCGGCGACAGCGGATCCAACCGGTGCGCGGTCGATCCCAGCACCAGCACTGAGATCCCTACCACCGCGCCCATGGCCGCGACGGTGGCGCACTTCAGCAGCAGCCGCTCGTCAGCACGCACCCGCTCGGTCCATGACCGCGCCGGCAACGCCAGTGCCTGGTAAACCATCCGGGCGAACAGCGACGCGGGCACCATCCTCGGCGTCTTCTCGAGTGACTTCGCGGTTTGCAGTGCCCCGACAGTCCGGCTGGCCAGGAAAATCGGCTGCTCTCCGGCGGGAGCTGCTGCGGCCGTGTCTTCCGTCATCAGGCTGGAAAGAGCCGCGGCAGCAACTTCCTCGTTCGCCGGTTCGACGACAGGCTCGTCCAGCACCGGCATAGGCGTGGGCGCAGCAGGAGCAGGAACTTCTCGAGCCTCGATCGACGGAAGCGCAAGGGAAACCGCAGGTGCCGGAAGGGTGATGGCGGGAATCTCGGGAATCAGCGACATCACGCGAATGGGCCGCGGACCGTCGGTCAGGGCCCCGGGCGCCACAAATACGCTCAGGTCGTCTTGGTAGGGTGCGTGGTCGGCAAGACGCAAGGCCGTTTCCGGTTCGCAGTCTTCGAGGGTTATTTCGAGATCAACGGGAACCAGCTCTTCAACGACGCGAGGCCGGTCGGTGGAAACAATTTGCACAACAAAGCCCCGCATTCGCAAATCCTCGGCCAGGGGATACGCATCTTCCACAACGTGAGTTATGATCCGTGCCGACGGCATGCAGGGCCCCTAGAGCAATGCTATCTCAGGCAAAAGATGGGAAATCCGGTTACGATTAGGGCGAACGATACGTCCTGTCTGGCTGCGAACCCAGACGCCACCCCGACAGTCTACTGCAAACCGAGGCCCAGAACCAGAGCCACCGGACAGGTTCCTGATCGTGGGCGGCCTCGGGGCCATCGCCCCTTACCGGTACCCCTCAAGGAGCTGGGCCGCCCGGTCGAGAGCCGCCGTAAGCTCGGCAATCTGCTGGCGGGTGCGGTCGGCGTCATGCTTGTCAATCGCTTCATTCACGCCGGGAATCACCACCGCCGCATACCCGGTGTACTCTCCCGGGGCATAGATGGCATGGTGGTACCAGGGCCGGTTGGGGAGTCCGGCGGGAATCAGCAGCGCGTGCTCGGTTTCGAGCAACGTCTTGTTTAACCGGGCGGGATCGCGGGGAGGACTCTTCTCCATCGCCAGCATCTTCGCTCCCGCCTCCTCAAAGCGCCGGGCGGCTTCGGCGGCGTCGTTGAAGCTGGGAGCGTTGTCGCCAAAATTCGTCTGCGCTTTCTTCTTTGCCGCGTCGAGATAAGCAGAAATTTCCT
>DATFTE010000183.1:0-2862 GCA_035262225.1 Terriglobales bacterium | reverse complement strand
GTACCATCGCACGGCCAAAAGGATCACCTCGCCAGAGTAGTGACTTCCTTTGAATGGATTGCCCGGTGTGATTGGCATCGATCCACCGTATCAGCCGGCGGCGCTCAAAGTTCGCAATGGAACCGGACCGTGAGCTGGTTTCCAGCCCCTGCCACATCGCAGTAGCGAGCGGATTTCCCGCACTACGCGCTCCTGCACAATTCACATCAATGGTTATGAGACCTATCTGACCAGAGCGACTGCCCATAATTCGGATTGGACATCCGTTGAGTTATAAAGGTCGGGTCGAAACGCGCGCAGCCAATCGATGGAAACGCCAAAACGATACGGCGGAGCCACGGTCCGAACTTCGCCGGATCGCTCAGAAGGTCGAGATTCTGCCAGGCGCGGAGGAAAGCCTCCTGCGTCAGGTCTTCGGCCTCGAAGGAATCGTCCACGAGAAGACATGCCAGGCCCCGGATCGGGCGTCGATATCGCAAAACCAGTTCGTCAAAGGCCGCTCGATTTCCAGCAGGCGCCAGGTGGACGAGTTCCGCATCCGTTTTTGAGTCCATTCGGTTCCTCACAAGAATAGTCGAGTTCGATGGAGAAAACGCTGCAACAGAATGTCGGGCTTTTTTGAACGACTCGTTCCGGCGGTATACCGCTTCGGATCATTGCCAGGCCGGTTCGGAACAAATCTCTGGAGAGCTGCGATGGCGACGGCTACAGTGGCAATGTGAAGCCACTCGCGCTGAAACGAACACCCTTTACCTTGCCTCTTTTGGTGTTGCTGGCAGGCGCTGCCGGCCCATCGGCGGCCCAGCAACTCTTCGTCAACGCAGCCTCAGGCGCGGACACGAGCCCTGGGACGCGGGAACGGCCCCTGCGGTCGATTACCGAGGCCGCCCGTCGGGTGAACGCCGACACCAGCAGCAACTCTTCGGAAGTGATTGTGGCTCCCGGCGTGTATGTCCTGTCGCAAACGGCGCTGTTCAAGAACAATAAGGCCTATACGGCAACGGACCGCTTGGTGATTCGCGCCGAGGCCCTGCCGGACGACCCTCGATGGCATCCGCAGCAGATGCCCACTGTGGTGACCGCTGTGCCCCTGGAGGCCGACCCAGGAGGCGAGACCGGCAACGGCATTCAGATCGAGGTCAATCACGCAACGATCCAGGGCTTGCGGTTCACGGGCGGACTGGACTTCTACTACAAGACTCCGAATCAGATCCGGCGGACATATCCGATCTGGCGTGACGGCAAGAATCTGGAGGACCTTCTGGTGAAGCAATGCGTATTCATCGGAGACGATCAGGTCATGCCGCTTCACGTAGGAGTGATTGCGAACGGGCACGGCCTGGTGCTGGAACACGACATCTTTTATAACGTTAAGAACGCTGTGGTCTTCTGGCGCGCAGAGGGCGGAACGAGCCATCGCAACGCCATGCGGAACTGCCTGGTTTACGGGGCCAGCACCAGCGGCATATGGACCGTGGAGACCGACGGCGATGATTTCGATTTTCGCAACAACGTGATTGCCAACAGTCGAGTCGTATGGATTCGTGAGCAAAGAGGGACGCGGCGTTACAAGGCGGTGGCGTCCGTCTTTTCCGATAACGCGAATCTGGCTGCTCATGGAGCCGCCGCTGGTCCATTTACTCTTTCGGACTCCAGTTTCCTCGCTTTGCAGGACATGCAACTCGCGGGCAGAGTGGATCTGGTCATGGACCGCAGCGAGCGGGACTACCTGCACATTCGCAAGGGTTCAGCGGGCTCCGAGGTGGGGGCCGGCCTCTTCACGAAAAACTGACTCATCCCTACCGAGGTGAAACCGTGATCGAGATTGCTTTTTTCCGCGACTTCCTCTATGGTCTGCGTCTGCTCCGCCGCAGTCCGGCGTTCTACCTGCTCGGCGTCCTGATTCTTTCGCTGGGCATTGGAGCGACCACGGCAATCTTCAGCCTGATCGACGGTGTGCTGCTGCATCCGCTTCCGTATCGCGACCCCGCGCGGCTGGCGGTTATCTGGTCGGACTTCAGCCGCCAGGGGGGCAACAGCCGAGCTTTGACGGCGCCCGCTTTGTTCTTCGATTGGCGTGACCGCAGCCGAAGTTTCGACAGCCTGGCGGCATTCACCTACGCCAATCCTACGTTTACGGCGCTGGACCAGCCGATCACGCCGCCCGCCCACATGGTCACCGCAAACTTCTTCGACACCATGGGCGTTCCGGCCTTTCGCGGGCGCACGTTCCTCGCAGACGAGGGGTTGCCAGGTAAAGACGATGTGGCGGTCATCAGCTATTCGCTCTGGCGTTCGGTTCTGGGCGGCGCTGAATCCGCTCTGGGGTCGAGGGTGGAACTCGATGGCCGCAGTGTGCGCATCGTCGGAATTCTGCCGCCGGGGTATCGCCCTCCGAACAACGGCATCACGGTACAGCCCGATGTCTTTCTGCCGTCTTCGTTCGAGAACCAGCGTATGGAGCGGCTTCGGCGCTCGATGGTTGTCGTCGGACGGTTGCGCGACGGGGCTTCGGTGGCCGCCGCGCGCGGCGAGATCGCGGCGATCACCGCGCAGGTGGCGCGCGAGTATCCCGAAGGGATCACGCCGCCGGCGTCGCTGGTGAACGCGATTCGAGACGATCTCATGGGAGAATTCCGTGGGCCGTTTTTCCTGCTCCAATGCGCGGTAGGCATCATGCTGCTGATCGCGTGCGCCAATGTGGCGAATCTGCTGTTGGCGAGATACTCGGCCCGGGGATACGAGTTTTCCGTGCGCACGGCGATCGGGGCCTCGCGAGGCCAAATCGTCCGGCAGCTCTTTGCCGAGAATCTGCTGCTTTCGGGTATGGGCGGCATCGGAGGCATCCTGTTCGCGGCGTGG
>DATFTE010000182.1:0-25121 GCA_035262225.1 Terriglobales bacterium | reverse complement strand
CATGGCAGGAGATGCGATTCTTGAAGTCAACGATGCGAACTTCGATCAGGACGTGCTGAAGTCCGACCAACCAGTTCTAATCGACTTCTGGGCGACGTGGTGCGGCCCGTGCCGAGCGATTGCCCCCATCGTGGCCGAACTGGCGACCGAATATCAGGGCAAAGTCAAAGTCGGAAAAATGGACGTGGACCGCAACAGCGCGACCCCCATGCGTTACGGCGTACGCGGTATTCCAACCCTGCTGGTTTTCAAGGGCGGGGAAGTGAAGGAACAGATCGTTGGCTACGTCCCCAAGGAACAGATCCAGAAGGCCCTCGACAAGCACATCGGTTGAAAAACGTCGTTGGTCGTTGGTCGCTGGCCAACCCGAAGATTGAAACGCCCGGGGTTTTTCCCGGGCGTTTATTTTTCGGGCGAGGGGGATTTTGGGCTCAGGTTTCCAACCGACAACTGGCGACGTACGGGCAACAATGATTCCAGGTTTGGGCAAGACGACCGACCGACAACTGGTATCAGTACTTTCGCAACACCCCTATTACCCGCCCCTGAATCTCCACCATGCTGGCCGACTTAATGATCGGTGCCATGGCGGCGTTCGACGGCTGCAGGCGGATGTTATCCCCCTCGCGATAGAAGCGCTTCAAGGTCGCGTCACTGCCTGCCACCAGCGCAACCACAATATCTCCGTTATGCGCCACTCGCGTCTTTTCCACCAGCACGTAGTCGCCATCCACGATGTGCTCGTCCTGCATGGATTCGCCCTTCACCTCGAGCACAAACACTTCCTTCGAGCGCACAAAATCCGCCAGCGAAATCGTACTCTGGTTCTCGATGGCCTCGATCGGCTGGCCCGCCGCAATTCTGCCCAGCACCGGTAGTACCACGCCCGTGTTCACCGACATCGATTGCTTCAACCGCCCCTTGGGAGGAAGCAGATCAATCGAGCGGCTGCGGTTGTAATCCCGCCTGAGCAGACCCTTTTTCTCGAGGTTGGAAACGTGCTTGTGCACCGTGGCGAGTGAATTCAGCTTCAGCCCGGACGCGATCTCCTCATAGGACGGGGAATACCCCTGCTCCGTCATGAAGCGCGAGATAAAGTCGTACACCTGGTGCTGACGCCGAGTGATGGCCATAGCCGCATTTTGGGCGAAGAGAAGGCGAATGTCAAGTACCCCTGGGAAGTGCTCTCGCGCGGCGTCCTTGGCCAGTGAGACAGCGACGAACGAAGCAATGACGCTCCCCTACTCCGACGTCACCAGTTTCAAGAAGCGGTAGTAGAAGTCCACTGCACGGTAAAACGACTCCACCGGAACCCGCTCGTCTTTCCCATGCGCGCGTACGTCGTCGCGCTCGATCGCCTCTCCCGACACCCCGTAAGTAGGCAGCCCTGCGGCATTGGTGTAGACGCCGTCGGTCGCCCCCGTCCCCATCGCGGGGATGACCGGTGTCCGGGGCCACATTTCGGCGGTGACTTTTTCCAGCGAATTCATCACTTCGGGTCGCAGCGGAGGTGGCGCGTAGCTCACCCGTTCAGAGGCATGATCGGTGACTTGCCCGAGATTGCCCACGTACTGCACCGCCACCCTGGGATCGTTCACCGCTCCGGCCAGCGCCTGCCGCACCTCTTCCGCCGAATGCCCGGGCAGGATGCGGCAGTTGATGTTGGCTTGCGCCATTTGCGGCAGGGCGTTGTTGGCGTGCCCCCCGCTCAACCGCGTCGCCACGCAGGTGGTGTGGGTCAGCGAGTTGTCTACCGGATCCCGAGACAGCCGCCCCACGGCCTCCATGTCGGGAGGCGTGTTCAGCATCGCCTTGATGTCGGCCGTACGAATCCCGGCCCCAGTCGCCGCCACCTTTTCGTAGGAGGCGCGGGTGACGTTATTCAATTCGAAGGGGAAGCGGTAGTGTGCGATGCGCATCAGTGCCTCCGCCAGGTGATAAATCGCGTTGTCCGGCACGGGCAGCGAACTGTGCCCGCCGGGATTGGTCGAGGTCAACCGGAAGTCCGCGTAGAGCTTCTCGCTGGCATCGACCTCCATGGTTACGGCCTTCCCATGCTCCAGGGTCACGCCGCCGCCATCGTGATTCAGCACAAACTCCGCGTCAATCAGCTCACGATGGTTCTGGATCAGCCAGTTCACGCCGTTCGAGCCGCCGCCTTCTTCATCCGCGGTCAGCGCCAGTATGATGTCCCGATCGGGAACGTAGCCTTCTTTCTTCATGCGCACCAGCGTGGTTACCATGACCGCGTCGCCGTCCTTCATGTCCTGCGTACCGCGCCCGTAAAAGTAGCCGTCTTTCTCCGCGAATTGAAAGGGATCGAGCGTCCAATCCTCCCGGTGCGCTTCCACCACGTCGAGGTGTCCGATCAACAGCACCGGTTTGTGCGTGCCGTTGCCGTGCAACCGCACCACCAGGTTCTTCTTGCGGTCATTCGGACCCAACACCTGGATATCGCTCGCGGCAAAGCCGGCGTCGCGAAAGCGCTGCGCCATGGCCTCGGCCGCCGCGGTGACGCTCCCTACCGAGTCCGTCGTGTTGATCTCGATCAGCTCCTTGAATACCTCGCGCGCGTACTGCTTGCTCTGATCGTCAAGCTGAGCGGCGGAAAAAGACGCTAGAAAAAGAACACAAAACACCAGGCACCGGCGGCGGATTGGCAAACGCATCTCCTGAGAATGAGGTGGGACTGCCACCAAAATACCACGAACCCACCCAGGTACTGCCGCGCTCGGCGAGCTGTACCGGATGGCTGTCTCGTTTTGCTGATCGAATCAACTGGGGAGGACGGCTGTCCCGACCCGCCTCCGCGCGGCGTCAATGGCTATCCGCGGGGGACCAGCTCACCGGCGGGCCTTACCGTCCCGGGCTCTAGTGCTCCCGCTGAAACCGGTACCGCCCGCCGTTTTCTTCCGCAGTCGCCTCCGCCACTTTCAGGAATGCCCGTCCCGCGTGCGACAAGCTGGCCGACTTGCGGTACACCAGACGCAACTTGCGGTGCAGGCGTAACTCGCGCACCGGAATGCGCACCAGCTCTCCGCGCACGAGCTCGCTCTCCACGCTGATCTCCGGCACCAGCGCCACGCCGTTTCCCATGGCGACAAAGCGCTTGATCGCCTGCAGCGTCGGCAGCTCGATATCCATATTCAGCGGTGTCTTATGGCGCTTGAATGCCTGAATCACCTTCTCGCGGTACGGCGACGCCACGATGTGGGCCACGAAGGTCTCCGCCCCCAGCTGCCGCAAGCTCACCTGGCGCGCTTTGGCCAGGGGATGGCTGGGGGGAACCACGAAGATCAACTCATCGAGATAGACCGCGATCGCGTGCAGATGCGGTTCCTGGGGATCGTAGGTCAGGACGCCGAACTCGCAGTTGTGCCGCAGTACGTCGTCGGGAATGTGGCTGCCGAGCGAACGCAGCACCCTGATCTTGATCATGGGATGCAGCCGCCGAAAGCGCCCCAGCACCGGCAGCAGATAGAGCGCGGTAAATTCGTTGGCGGCGATCACCAGCTTCCCCTGGTGCAGAGAGCGCAGCTCGACCAGCGCTTCCTGCGCGTCGTTACGCAGGTTCAGCAGCCTTTCCGCGTATTCGCGCAGTACCTGCCCGGCGTCGGTCAGCACTCCTTCGCGCGAGGAGCGGTCAAACAACGGCTCGCCGACATCTTCCTCAAGCTTGCGAACGGATTGGCTCACGGCCGACTGCGTCCGGTAGAGCTTCTCCGCCGCACGCGAGAAGTGTCCTTCGCGCGCCACCGTCAAAAACACCTCCAGTTGCCCCAGATCCATGCCCGTCTCGTTAGCAAAACTTCTGGCCTCATTAGCCAGAGTGATGATGTTAAGAAAGTCTAATGATAATTTCAGGATTATAAGCTTTGCTTCATATCCCTGTCTACGTAGGATAGAACCCCAGATCTCGAAGGAGGATTTCGGCCCATGTCAGCAGCGCGGATTACGGTGTTTGATACCACCTTGCGGGACGGCGAGCAGTCGCCGGGATGCAGCATGAACACGCAGGAAAAGCTGCGCATGGCGCATCAACTCGACAGGCTGGGTGTGGATGTGATCGAAGCCGGATTCCCCATCGCCTCCGACGGGGATTTCGAGGCCGTGCAGGCGATCGCCGCCGTCGTTCATCGTCCCGTTATCGCCGGGCTGGCGCGAGCCTGTAAGGCCGATATCGAGCGCGCCTGGCAGGCCCTGCATCATGCCGCGCGCCCGCGCATCCATGTCTTCCTCGCCACCTCCGACATCCACCTGAAATACAAGCTGCGCATCTCCCGCGAGCAGTGCCTGGAGCAGGCCCGCGACGCGGTGCGCCTGGCGAAGTCACTGTCGAACGACGTGGAGTTTTCTCCCGAAGACGCCACCCGCACCGACCCCGAATTTCTCTGCCAGCTTCTGGAAGCGGTGGTTGAAGCGGGAGCCACGACCCTCAACATCCCCGACACCGTCGGCTACAGCATGCCCGAGGAGTTTGCCGGGCTCATCCGCAGGATTCGCCGCCAGGTGCGCGGCCTCGAGAACGCGACCATCTCCGTTCACTGCCACAATGATCTCGGTCTGGCCGTGGCCAACACCATGGCGGCGCTGGCTGCTGGGGCCAGCCAGGTGGAATGCACCATCAACGGCATTGGCGAGCGCGCGGGCAATGCCTCCCTCGAAGAAATTGTCATGGCGACGCGGGTGCGTCCCGACAGGTTCCCCTTCGCCACCGGCGTGGTCGGCGAACAGATCTATCCCTCGAGCCAGTTGCTGAGCGAGATCACCGGCGTGGCGGTGCAGCCCAACAAGGCGATCACCGGTCGCAACGCCTTCGCCCACGAGGCGGGTATTCATCAGGACGGCGTGCTCAAGAATCCGCTGACCTACGAAATCATGACCCCGAAGTCGGTGGGCGTACCCGACTCCACGCTGGTGCTGGGCAAACATTCCGGGCGTCACGCCCTGCGCTTGCGCTGCGAGCAACTGGGATACGAATTCGATCGCCGCGAACTCGACGAAATCTATCGTCAATTCGTGGTGCTCGCCGACCGGGTCAAGCATGTGCGGGATCATGATCTGCTGGGCCTGATCGAAGCGCATCGCCACGCCAACCGCCGCTTTCCGCCTGGGCATGTGGAAGCGGCGGCGCCGGTTGCGATTGCGGCTAACGCCGGCAAATCCGGAACCGTTGTCCGGAGAACACTCCCTTTTTCGTTTCCCCACAATTCCGAATCCATCAGCGTACCCGGCAAGCTGACCGCCGATCACCAGGGCGAGCAGGAAGATTATCTGTGGGGGGTGTAGGAATGCCTTACCGTCGAGGACGGTTGTCCCCGCCGGTCGGATCTCGAGAGACGGGGCTCTACTGCCTCCCATGCCCCACCACGAAATCCTGCCGCTCGAACAGGTAGCAGCGAGCTGCGTCTCCACAGTGGAGGGGGAAGGGGTTCTGAGGAGCCCGAGGTCCCGGCGCAGTCTGTAAGCTGAGCCGTTAGAATCAATCCTATGCTTCTGAAACTCACCATCCTCCCCGGCGACGGCATCGGACCGGAAGTCACCGACGAAGCCGTCCGCGTGCTCGAGAGCGTCACCGACATCTTCGGGCATCAGCTGGAAGTCGCGCGCAAGCCGGTCGGCGGCGCCGCGCTGGCCGCGAGCAACGATCCGCTGCCAGACGACACCTTGCTATGCTGTCTCGCCTCGCAGGCCGTCTTGCTGGGTGCGGTCGGGGGGCCGGCATTCGATCATGTTCCCGCCGCCAAACGTCCTGAGGCTGGACTGCTGCGCTTGCGCCGCGAACTGGGCGTGTTCGCGAACCTGCGCCCGGCGGTTTGCTTTCCCGCTCTCGTGGATGCCTCTCCGCTGCGTGCTGAAATCGTTCACCGAACCGACATCGTGATTGTGCGCGAATTGCTGGGCGGCATTTATTTCGGCCAGCCGCGCTCGACCGAGGGGCCCGCTGGGTATCGCGTGGCCATCGACACCATGCGCTACGCGGAAGACGAAATCGAGCGCATCGCCAGGGTCGCCTTCGAACTGGCGCGCCGCCGCAGGCGCAAAGTCACCTCCGTGGACAAGGCCAACGTGCTCGATTCCTCCCGGCTGTGGAGAGAAGTCGTGAACCGTGTGGCTGGCAGCTATCCCGACGTGAAGCTCTCGCACACCTATGTGGATTCGGCTGCGATGGCGCTGGTCGCGCGTCCGGCTGAGTTCGACGTGATGCTCACCGAGAACATGTTTGGCGACATTCTCTCCGACCAGGCAGGAGGCGTCGTGGGCTCGCTGGGGATGCTGGCATCGGCAAGCATTGGAGGCAAGGTGGGTCTTTACGAACCGGTACACGGCTCGGCACCCGACATTGCCGGCCGCGGCATCGCTAATCCCCTGGGCGGCATTCTTTCTATCGCGCTGCTGCTGCGGCATTCCTTCCGGCTCGAAGCCGAAGCCCGCTCGATCGAGTCCGCGGTGAACGCCGTCTTGAACGAAGGATGCCGCACCGCTGACCTCGCGCGTTACGGGCAACCCACGCTGACCACGTCAGAGATGGGGAAAAAGGTCTCGCAAGCGGTAAAGCAGCACGCGCCCGCTGTTGCTTGAGTCATGAAACGGATTCACTGTTGACGCCCGACTCCGGATTCTGCGCTAGAATGGATACGTAGGGCCGCCAACCCCGGGGCGGGAATGCTTTCCAAGTGCGCCAATCCGGCTTGCACCAATCTTTTCCTCTACTTGCACCAGGGCCAGTTGTTTCGCCTGGATAGCGGCGGGCATGAACCCGTTTCTTCCCCGTTCCGGGGGAACGCGCATCGGGTGGAGTTCTTCTGGCTGTGCGACGAGTGCGCGGCCAATATGACGGTGACCTTCGAGAAAGGCAGAGGCCTGGTGGTGCAGCCCTTCGCTTCTACGCCATCGGCCGCTTCGCCGTCGCCAGCGCAGGACGCGAGTACTTCCCGGTTATCGCGTTCCAGCGAATCCGCAGCATCTCGCCTAACATCCGAATACCATCCCGCAGCGGGTTAATGCGCGTTCCTTCGCGATGCGCCCAGGTGACCGGCACTTCCTCTACCCGAAAGCCAAAACGTTGCGCCAGGAAGATCAGTTCCGGATCGAAGCCCCAGCGCTCGATGGTTTGCATGGGAAACACGACGTCCGCTGCACGCCGGGTGAACGCTTTGAATCCGCACTGCGTGTCTTTGAACTTCAGGCCCAGCGTGATCCGCAGCGCCAGGTTGAACAGCCGGCCGAAAAGCTGGCGATGCAGAGGCTGCTTCTCGGTCTGCAGCTCGGATCGCACCCAGCGCGAACCGATCGCCACGTCTGCGCCTGCGGCGAGCGCGGCGAACAGCTTCCCGGCTTCCTCAATGGGCGACGACAGGTCGGCGTCGCTGAACACCAGAATTTCGCCCTGGGCGTGAAGCATGCCGTTGCGCACGCTGTATCCTTTGCCCCGGTTCCCCGGGTTCGATAGCAGACGCAAGCTCGCATTTTCGCGCATGCGGGTGCGCACCAGCTCCGCCGTATTGTCACTTGAGCCGTCGTCCACCACCAGGATCTCCGCATCCCACTGACAGTCGGCTGCGTGGCGAAGAATCCTGTCGAGCGAGGTCGCGATACGCGCGCCTTCGTTATAAGCCGGAATCACGATGCTGTATCGCACGGGGAGGCTCTCAATGCTTCAGTTCTCAGTGAAAAGACTTAGATGCACGGATCAAGCATAAAGCGGGACGGCGGAAAAACCAAAAAACCAGATGCGCGAGAGCCCGACTGAGGACCACAAACAGAAAACCGGGAGCTGTTCTAGGCTACCTGCTCCTGCTTTCTGAGCATGGCAAAAAACTCGGAAACCAGTTCTTCGTCCCACAGGCCGTCCTTCGCTTCCCGGCGCATCGTGACCTCGGCCTCTTCATGGGTCAGCGCGGGCTTGTAGGGACGTTCCGTGCGCAGCGCATCATACACGTCCACCACCTGCAGAATGCGCGCCAGCAGCGGAATCTCTCCCTGGTGCAGACCGTCGGGATAGCCGCTGCCATCGGAATGTTCATGATGATTGCGGATGATGGGCAGCACCAGGCGCAGCGACTTCAGCGGCTTGCAGATGTTTTCGCCGGTAACGGGATGCTGCTTCATGATCTCCCACTCATCCGGGGTCAGGTTCGATCCTTTTTTCAGCACCTCATCCGGTACCGCGATCTTGCCCAGATCGTGCAGATAGCCACCACGGCGCAAGGCGATGACCGCGTCTTCATCAAGCCCCAGGTAGCGTCCCAGATTGCTGGCATTCTGCGCCAGTCGCTCGCAGTGGCCCTCGGTGTAAGGATCCCGGCTCTCGACGCTTCGCCCCAGCGTGCACAACACCGACTCCGCTGTCTCGAGTTCGTCGGTAAATTCCTTTAATTTCAGAAGCGACTTCACCCGGGCGAACAATTCTTCGGAAAAAATCGGCTTGTTCAGGAAATCGTCGGCTCCCATTTCGATTCCCTTGAGTTTGTCCTCCCGGTCCGAGAGTCCGGTGATGAGCACAAAGGGAATCAGCCGCGTCTCGGGATCGTCCTTCAGATCGCGGCACAGTTCGTAGCCCGATTTTCCCGGCATGATCACGTCAGAGAGGATCACATCCGGGGGACGCGCCCGGACTTCCTCTTCCGCTGCGCCCGCATCGCCCACGGCGATCACCTCGTATCCACGAGTCGCCAGCAGTTCCTGCATCAGCTTCATGGTGTCAGGGTTGTCGTCAACTACCAGAATGCGGGGAACGCGGCGGCGGGGCACTTCGGCCATCTCTCGGTAAGAATTCAGCAGCGAGGAGGGAGTTGCCCGCACTTTGTGGAAGGAACTCATAGCCGCCCACTGATTCGCTATTCTAGTAGATTCTCGAATGCCGGCGAGAGGCGCGTCGTGAAAATTCCTGAATAGCGGACAGATGGCTCCGGTCATGTTCCTGTCAGGAACCACAAAACCTTTGGAATCATCAAGATTTCCCAGTTTAGATGGAACTCCAGTGACCATGCGGAATGCACTTCTGGTTCACCTGGCCTTGTGTCCATTACACCCGTGCAGGGCCTTGCCTATCGATTGCAACACTATGTTGATCGTGTGTTGCGCTGCCCTGGCCCTGGGCGCCGCCCAAATCCCGTGTCATCGCCTTCGGCAAACCTACTGCCGCAAAGTTCGACGCCGTCGATGTCGTGAACGACTGCGAACAAGAAGATGATACTGGGAGGCAACTCCCCGCCGGCGTTGAATTCAGAGACTCAGGCAGGTTCGGCGTTGGCACAAGGGCACCGTTCTTGCGCTTCACGTAACTCCCGGCTGCCAGCAGCACGATGAAGACCGCGATAAACACCAGCCGCCGCCACCGATTTCGCTCCTCGGGAGAAACGCCCAGGTGCTTTGAGAGCAGAGCGCCGATCCCGAGCCCCATCACCAGCCCTCCAATGTGTGCTGAATTGTCAATCCCTGGCACCACGGCTCCAAAAAACAAGTTGTATCCCGCAAAGGAGAGCAGACTCTTGAGCGTCCCGCGAATTGCCGACTTAGGCACGGGCAGGTGTCCGAGATACAGCGCAGCGATCAGCGCTCCCGCCATCCCGAAGATTGCGCCCGAAGCGCCCGCGCCAACTTCCAGGGGGTGAATCCACAAGCTCGCCAGGCTGCCGGAGATTCCGCAGGCGGTGTAGGTGAGGACATAAGTCCAGGGATCGAAGATTCTCTCGGCAAGAAGCCCGAGGTTCCACAGGCACCACATGTTCAGCCCGATATGAATGATGCCGATATGGATGTAGTTCGCAGTCAGTATTCGCCAGGGCTCGGTGCTAAGGGAGAGCGGCCCGTAGTCGGCGCCCCAGCGCAGCAGTTGCTGCTCGCTGGGCAGGATGGGTGAGACTCCGCTCAGCACCATCGCCACGAACACCAGCACGTTCAGTGCGATCAGCGCCGTGGTCACCGAAAGCCGGCGCGCCATCACCGGCTGCGCCGCGGTGGACGCCGCGTATTGTGCCGCAATCCGCGCCCGGCACTCGGGGCAGATCTCGTTCGGCTCCCCGACTGAGAACGATGGCAACTCGCGTCCGCAATATTTGCAGTTGGTCATACAGGACTCGATCGACGGGATAGTGTATCGCGAGGAAGCTTTCAGCACTCAGCCCCCGGCGCCCGGAACATTGGTGAAGAACGAAGGCTGACCTCGGCGGTCAGCCGCGAAGCGGAAAGAACCCCAACCTCGCGCATCTCTTATGTGGGATCACCGCCACGCTGCCTGACTGAATGGCGATTGCTGACTGCTTCTAATCCCCCGCTGTCTCCACCGCCGGCATCTCTTCCGCCACGGTCCTGGTCTCCACCTTGGCGCTGGTTACCAGGATCACCGACGCCACCACGATTGCGCTGCCCATCAGGATGTAACGATCCACCGATTCGTTCTTCACCAGCCATCCCAGAAACACCGCGACCACGGGATTCACATACGCATAGGTTGAGACCTTCGATGTCGGCACATGACGCAGCAGCCAGATATATGCCGTGTAACCGATCCACGATCCGCACACCACCAGGTAGAGCACGGCGCCCGCGCCTCGCGCCGTCCAGGTCAAGTGCCGCACGTCTTCGAACAGCAGCGCAAAAATCAGGTTCGCCAAGCCCGCAAACGTGACTTGCCACGCCGTCCCGCTGAAGGGATCGACCTCCGCCGACTGCCAACGCTTCGACAGCACCGAACCCAGTGCCCAGCTGAAAGAGCCTCCCAGCAGACCCAGCGACCACCACAACTCGCGCGCATGATAGCCGCCCGCCGACATCAGTTGCGGCCAGATCAGCACCACGATCCCGACGATTCCCAGCGCCAACCCCGCCCTGCCGCGGCCAGAAATGTGATGATTGCCCAGCAACATCGAGTCGAGCACCAGGAACCACAGCGGCGTCGACGCCACTACCAGCGCCGCCAGCCCCGATGGCACAATCTGCTCGGCGTACGACAAAGTCAGGTTGCCGCCCATGAGCAGCAGCGTCCCAACTGCCGCCATGTGCCCAAGCTGCCGCCCGCTGTAGCGGATGTTGCGCCCTGTGAACCGGCAGTATGCCAGCATCAGGGTTCCGGCAATCAGAAACCGCGTGGCGCACATCACCCCCGGAGGCAGCTGCTCCACGGCGATGCTGATCCCCAGGTAGGTCGATCCCCAGAAAAGGTAGACAAGGCCAAAGGCAAGGATCACGCTAAACCGGTGCTGGCGCTGCGACTCAGTCATGAGAAGGCAAGAGAACTCTCAAGATATCAGACGGGAAAAGACCAGCCGGGATGCGATTTTATCTCTATGTGTGAAGCCGCTTGGCATGGCCTCGCAGGGAGATTTCGAGTGGAAGTTCATGGAAGCGTCCACTGCGGCGCTCTTGTCGTCCAGCTTCCAACCGCGCCAACAGCCCGCCCGCGGCCGGTTCCCGAGGGGTTCCCCCCGCTTCCCCTCCGGGTTATACTAAAAAGGTACTTATGCGCCTCGAGCATCCCAATTCGCACCTGCCCGCGTGCTGGCTGCATTTTCTCGTCTGCCCGCGCCGCTATCTGGCAGTGTTGCCATCGCAGGCGCGCCCCAACCTGTTCGGTTCCGATTAGTTTCTTCCATCCCACGTCTGCAGGACGCCGGTCGTAGTGCGCCTTAGCCAACGACCAACGAGGAACGACCAATCACTGCCTTCGGAGGCTCCCATGTCGACCAAAACTCTGATCGGACCCAAGCTCAAGACCTCTCTGCCTGGCCCCAACGCCAAGCGCGTCATCGCCGGCGACGACAAGTACATTTCGCCGTCCTACACCCGCTCCTACCCGATGGTGGCCAAGCACGGCCGCGGCATCGTTGTCACCGACGTTGACGGCAACGAATTCCTCGATTTCTCGGCGGGCATCGCCGTCACCTCCACCGGGCACTGCCATCCCCACGTTGTCGCCGCCATTCAGAAACAGGCCGGCGAACTGATTCACATGTCGGGAACCGATTTCTACTACGGGAACATGGTGACGCTGGCGGAGCGCCTTTCGAAGATCGCGCCCATGCCAGGACCGCACAAGATCTACTACGGAAACTCCGGCACCGAGGCCGTCGAGTGCGCGCTCAAACTCTCGCGTTACCACACCAGGCGCCAGAACGTCATCGCCTTCTTCGGCGCCTTCCACGGACGCACCCTGGGCTCGCTCTCGCTGACCGCTTCCAAGCCACAGCAGAAGCGCCGTTTCGCGCCGCTTGTTCCCGGCGTAACCCACGTGCGCTTTCCCGACGTCTACCGCGGATGCGAAGGCGGCGCGCAGGATGCCGAAGCTTTCGCCCTCGGCTGCGCCCGCTTTATCGAAGACAAGCTGTTCAAGACCATGCTGCCGCCCGAAGAAGTTGCGGCCATCTTCGTGGAGCCCATTCAGGGCGAGGGCGGATACGTGGTCGCTCCCACCGTCTTCATGCAGGAACTGCGCCGCATCTGCGACCGGCACGGCATTCTGCTCGTCGTTGACGAAGTGCAGAGCGGCGTCGGGCGCACAGGCAAGTGGTGGGCGGTCGAGCACACCGGCGTGCACCCCGACATCGTCTGCAGCGCCAAGGGCATTGCCTCCGGCATGCCACTCGGCGTCGTCATCAGCAAGGCCGACATCATGGACTGGGTGCCCGGTTCGCACGCTTCCACCTTCGGCGGGAACCCGGTTTGCATCGCCGCCGCCCTGGCCACGCTCGATGTCATCGAGGGTGAGAACCTGTTGGCCAACGCAACCGCTGTCGGCAATCACATGCTCAAGCGCATGGCCAACTGGCCGTCGAAGTACAAGCTGGTGGGTGACGTCCGCGGACGCGGCCTGATGATCGGAGTCGAAATCGTTAAAGACAAAAAGACGAAAGAGTACGCCGCCCCCGAACGCGACCGCATCGTCGAGCGGGCCTTCGAGCGCGGCATCCTGTTCCTGGGCTGCGGACCGAGCACGGTGCGCATCGCTCCGCCGCTCATCGCCACCCAGGAGGAAGCCGACACCGCGGTCGACGCCCTGGAAGAGGCGATCGCGCAAGTCTCGGAGGCGTAAGGGTTCGACAGAGGACGGGCTTCCCCGCCCGTCCTCCGCGAAGCGGCGCCAGAATGCAGCCCGTCAGCCCCGGGGAGGGCGAACGATCACGTCAGAAAACGCAAGCTGGTGCGGACGGACGAATACCCTCAAGCCGATGAAGGCAGGAAGGGAACGCCCGAGCGTAGCCCGGCACTTCACCGCTGGGAAACGATCGGGAAAATTGAAAAGTGCCTGAGGAACGGCCCATTGCCATCACACCTGGTGATCCCGCACACGAAGACCAACAAGCGTGACGCACAAATTCTCAACTCGTGGCTGGCTGGCGCTGGCGCTCACGCTGGTGCTGTGGGCTTCGGCTTTCGCCGGGATTCGTGCCGGACTGAAAGCCTATTCGCCCGCGCACGTCGCCATCCTGCGTTTCCTTATCGCCTCGGCGGTGCTGGCGATTTACTCCGCCTTCGCGCACTTCCGCCGCCCCGCGTGGCGTGATTTCCCCGGCCTCATCCTGACGGGGGCCATCGGCATCACCTTCTACAATCTCGCGCTCAACTACGGCGAGACCCGCGTCAGCGCCGGAGCCGCAAGCCTGCTGATCGCCTCCACCCCCATCTGGACCGCGTTGTTCGCCATGCTGGCGCTCGGCGAGCGCCTGACTTCCACCGGATGGTGCGGCATCCTGCTGAGCTTTGCTGGAGTCGCGCTCATCGCTCACGGGGAAAGCCAGGGTATTCGTCTTTCGCCACAAGCTCTCATCATTCTTACGGCGGCCGTTGCCTCCGCAATTTACATCGTGATGCAGAAGCGCTTCCTCGACCGCTACAGCGCGCTTGAATTTACCGCTTATTCCATCTGGTCAGGGACGCTGCTCATGCTGCCGTTCAGCGGAGGCCTGTTGCGCGCCATCCACACCGCGCCCATGGGGCGCACGCTGGCTGTGATCTACCTCGGCGTGTTTCCCGGCGCCATCGCCTACGTCGGCTGGGCTTATATTCTCTCCCAGGGTCCCGCGGGACGCATCACGACTCTGCTCTACCTGATTCCCGTGCTCGCCATCGGCATCGCCTGGCTTTGGCTCGGCGAGGTCCCCAGGCCGATGTCGCTTGCAGGCGGCGCAATCGCGCTACTCGGCGTGATCCTGGTCAGCCTCCGAGGCAAAGCCAGCTCAACCGCCACTCAGGCCATGGTGGCTCCTGTCGAAGGATGAAACCGAGTAAGCGGATCCTTCGTCCAATCTGCCAGGCAACAAACGGCAGCGATGATGGCCCACGAAGAACCTTGACGCGTGGGCCCGGGAGCAGTCCTTGCGTTTTGGTTACGATTTGGCGTTTATCCGCCGCCGGTACAATCGTCTTGCCGCGATCTACCCTGTGTTTGAGATCATCTTCGCCCTTCCACGGGGCATACGCGCCCGGGCCGTCGACCACCTGGCACTCAACCCCGGCGATCGAGTCCTTGAAATCGGCTGTGGCACGGGACGAAATTTCCCGCACCTGGTAAAGGCGGTTGGTCCCGACGGCCGCATCTACGGTGTCGATTACTCCGACGCGATGCTTGCCAGAGCGCACAACCTTTGCCGCAAGAACCGGTGGACCAACATCACGCTTTGGCAGCAGGATGCGCAAAAACTGCAAATGACGGAGACAGTCGACGCCGTACTCTTCAGCCTTTCCTACTCTGTGATCCCCGACCCGCACAAGGCGCTCAGTTGCGGCTGGAGCCGTCTGCGATCTGGTGGACGGGTTGTGATCCTGGACTCGCCCTTACCGAGTGGCCTGCTATGGCGGTTGTACCGCCCCTTCGTTTCTTTGCTCAGCCGAGCTACGGTTCTGGGCGATCCGGATGCGGCGCCCGAGCAGGACTTGCGCCGGTTTACAACCAAGGTCGAAAAGCAGGAATTTCAACTCCACACCTATTGCATTTTTTGGGCGGTAAAAGCCTGACTGACCATCCCCACGAAGGTTTGGTAAGAATTGGTTTTCAAGTGAGCCGCAGCAGGACGAGGCCAACCCTGCCCGCGTTCGCAGATGCTGGCCCTCTATCTCCGCCCCACTTACTCCACTCCCACCGGCTGCCCCACTTTGGTCCTCTCCCCCTCCACCAACCCCACCGTGACCAGCCAGAGCACCCCCATCCCGCCTGCCGACATAAGCAGCGGCATGTGCAGGCCAAACTTTCCCGCCATTGCCCCACCCACCGCCGGAGCGATTGTGGCTCCGATAATCTCCCCCGCGAGCGTTGTCAGTCCGATCGCCGTGGCCACGAATTGCGGCGGCACGCTCTCCGCCGGCACGATCACGATGATCAGCGACGCAATCGCCTGTCCGCCGTTGCACAAGAAGACGATCGCGGCCAGCAGCCACAAGTGGCTGTACAGCGACAGTATCTGCAACGACAGCGGCACAATCGCGGACAGCACCGACATCGTCATCAGCACCGGCTTGCGTCCCACGCGATCGGAAAACGAAGGAAACAGAAATCCCAGGAAGAAGCTGCCGAGGCCGCTCGCGCCCAGCAGAAATCCCGCAGTCGTCGCAGCCTGGTGCGCGACTTGGGTGATGTAGAGCGGCGCAAACACGTTCAGCAGGAACAGCCAGCACATGAACCCCGCCGCACCCAGCGAGCACAGCCACATGTTGCGGAAGCGCAGGATCGACAAATAATCCATCACCCCCGCGCTGCCATGATGCTGGCTGTCGACCAGCGACGGCTTCCTTTCCGGCTCTTTCACAAACTTCCCCAGCAACAGCCCCGTCACCATGCCCGGGATGCCCGCTACGAAGAACGCCCAACGCCAGCCAAACCGCAAAGCCACTTGTGTCGTCAGCACGGGAGCCGCCGCCAGCCCCACCAACGCCGCCGCGCTCACCACCCGGCCGACGTTGCGTCCGCGGCGGCTGGCTGGCGACGACTCTTCGATCAGCGCCATGATCACCGACCAGCAGGGCCCTTCAGCCACCCCCATCAAAGCGCGAATCGCCAGTAGCTGATTGAAGCTGCGCGCCAGCCCCGAGAGCCACGACAGCATGGAAAAGGCAAACACCGCGGGAATCAGCACCCGCCGCCGCCCAAACTGATCGGACAACGCTCCGAAGAAGTATCCCGACAGCGCCCAGGTGATGGCCACCACCGCGGCCAGCATGCCGATCTGTTCGTTCGAGAGATCGAACTCCGACGCGAAGAACGGCGCCAGATAGAGCTGCGACATGCGGTCAAGAAAGACCGTGCCCCAAGTGAAGAAAAGAATCAGAACCAGTGTGTTCTCATAACGCCTCGACGGTTCCACGCGTGACAGGGTAGCGAAATCGCGCACGAATGGGAACCTGTGGTTTTCCCCATGTCCTCCGCGATTTAAGGTTTCCTCATCCGGGCCGGCACGTGACCCCCGGCCACAACCTCATGGGCCTCTTGTAAACTCACTAATGCTTCCCGTGCGACTCTACGCGGGCCACGGTGCGCGTCTTCCGAGTTGGTGGCGGTGCGGGCTTTGCCGGCCGGCCGGCATCCGGCGCACCTGCGCGCGCGCCGGGGAGCCAGTATTTTCCCCCGGCGCCGGCTCGGCTACGTGATGGTTGCCACGCCGCCAGGGTGAAATTGACCTGATCGGCTGGGACCTCGAGGTGCTGTGCTTCATCGAAGACAAGACTCCGACTACGCGCGGCGCGAACCCCGCCGAGGGCGCTGTCGGTCACGATAAACGGTGTGAAATCTGCCTGCGAATACCCGCGTTATCTGCCACCCGCGTGTCAGTGACGTTTGTATGTGGTGAGCGTATATTATGATGGCCAGACCGGCCATCCTCAGTTTGAGCTATTCAAGAATGCCTTCCCGGCGGACTGATTTGGAATTTTGCGTTTTCCGGCATGGAAAGGACTTTGTGTGCCTGAGCTTAGAAAAGATCCGATTGTAGGACGATGGGTCATCATTTCGACCGACCGCGCCAAGCGGCCCACCGATTTCGCGCGTGATGCGGTCAAGATCAAGGGCGGTTTCTGTCCCTTCTGTTACGGCAACGAAAGCAAGACCCCGCCGGAAATTCAGGCCTATCGACCCAATCCCAACGGCGGACCGCCGCCGCAACGCGACACCCCGGGATGGACGGTTCGCGTGGTCCCCAACAAGTTCCCTGCGCTCGGCATCGAAGGCAACCTCAACCGCCAGGCCGAAGGCATGTTCGACAAGATGAACGGCATCGGCGCCCATGAAGTCATCATCGAGACCCCCGACCACAACGCCAGCCTGGCCACGCTCGCTCCCAAGCGCATTGAAGACGTCCTCTGGACCTTCCGCGACCGCATCCTCGACCTGAAGAAAGACCGCCGCTTCAAGTACATTTTGATCTTCAAGAACCACGGCGAGCCTGCCGGAGCCTCGCTCGAACACGCGCACTCGCAACTGATCGCGCTGCCCATTCTCCCGATATACGTGGTGGAGGAGCTGGAAGGCGCCAAGCAGTACTACATCTACAAAGAGCGCTGTGTTTTCTGCGACATCATTCGCCAGGAGATCGAAACCGCGACCCGCGTCGTGGCCGAGAACGAAGACTTTCTCACGCTCGCGCCCTACGCGCCGCGTTTTCCGTTCGAAACCTGGATCCTGCCCAAGCAGCACGAGTCGGCGTTTGAAAACTCCTCGTCGCACATGTTCGAGAACCTCGCCAAGGCCTTGAAGACACTTCTGACCAAGGCCGACCGCGTGCTCGACAACCCGCCCTACAATCTCGTCATTCACAGCTCGCCGGTGCAGGACCCGACCAACGATCACTATCACTGGCACATCGAATTCATGCCCAAGCTGACCAAGACCGCAGGATTCGAATGGGGTACAGGTTTTTACATCAATCCCACGCCCCCGGAAGAAGCCGCCCGTTTCCTGCGCGAAGCCAGCGTGGAAGAGGCGACACCAGCAACCGCGGGTTCCAGCTCCTAGCCTGGACCGTGCCATACATGAGCGGTGGGCCTACTCGTCCCCGCTCTTTGCGAATGAGGGGGTGTGATTTCCGCACTAACTCTGCCGAGTTCTTCTCCGAATCCAATCGCCGCCAAATGCCGCCGGCGAGAACAGCAGGAGGGCGGCGGTCTGAGTCCACAGCGCGCCCGCCCCGGGACGAGCAATCATGGAAACGGTTGCGCCCAGAGCAATCAGCCCGGCCAGTGCGACTCCACAGGTCAGGCCCGCCCGCCGGGCAATTCTGCCCGCGACAAATCCGCCGAGCGAGGCAAAAACCAGGCCATACGCTATGGTGAGCACCTTTAAACCGGCCGCAGCCGGCGAGTGCGGGTCGAAGTTGGTCAAATGGAACAGCAGGACAGCCGAGCTGGCGAAAAGCAGGTAGCCGGCGATCACCGCCAGAAAGACTCGCATGCGCGCGTAACCCCTCCTTCCCCGACTTACTTCGAACTAATCACGAAGGTATTGCCGTCCAAATCCTTGAAGACGGCGGCTGTTCCCCAGTCCGCTTTCTCAGGTTTCTTCACGAACTCCACGCCCCTGCTCTCCAGTTCGCGCACCGTCCGCTCGACGTCATCCGTCCAGAAGGTGATATTCATCGTTCTGCCCGGCTCGAACCCGTCATCAAAGCGGAACAGTACGATGCGGGTTTCTGTTGCCGAAACCCCGAGTTCAATCCAGCGCTGTTTCTCGTTAAACGGCTGATCGGTCAGGAGCCGGAACCCCAGTTTCTCGGTGTAGAAGGCGAGTGCCCGATCCTGGTCGCTCACTGGAATGCTGGCGAATTTCACTCCGCGAATCATTTTCATCGTCCCCCGGGATTGATTATCTGGGCGGCGGGGCACGCGGGCAAGCCTGCTATGGTGTGTTACGCTATAGTGGAATGCAGCATATTCCGATCGACGAATATGTGATTGACGTGCTCTTGCCCGATGTTGCCGGGCACGATCGTGCCCCCGCCGCTTTCCTGGTCTACATCGTCCTTTGGACAGCACTCTATCGCGAGGAACAAAAACGGGTCGCCCTGAGCCTGCAGAAGCTCTCGCAAGGAACAGGTCTATCCAAGTCCGCGGTGCAGAACGCGGTTCGAGCGTTGAAACGGCGTGGCCTGATCAAGGTTTTCAAGCGCAGCCCGACCTCGGTTCCTGAATACGAATTGGTTCGTCACTGGGTCAGGCGGCGTGCCAGGCAGAGCCATTAGAAATTACTGGTACGAGAGGATCAGGGCCGCCCTTGCCCTCTGCGCAGAACCGCCGGGGTGGGCGACATGGGGGACTTCAAACTGGAGAGGTTCCCAGGTAGGAAGGGCGTCTTCATTGCGCGAAGTGCTTGGCGGCGGTCCCAGGCGGACATGCCGAATTGTGCCGGGATCGGCCATCACGCGATTCACGCCGCGTCTTAGCTCATTCGTGCAGTTTATCGAACGATCCGGCAAAAAGACGAAAAGGCGATCTCCGGAGACATCGCCTTTCTCATGAATAGCTAGACTAGAGCGGGCGCACGTTTTCGGCCTGCCAGCCCTTCGGGCCTTTCGTCACGTCGAACTGCACGGTTTGGCCCTCCTGCAGGCTCTTGAAGCCTCCCGCTTGGATTGCTGAGAAATGCACAAAAACGTCTTCGCCACTCTGACGGCTAATGAAACCGTAGCCTTTGGCGTCGTTGAACCACTTCACTGTTCCTTGTTCTGCCATGTTGATACGGTGTTTCCTTTCAATCGATTTACGCTGGAGAGATTCGGAAGTACTAAAGGCAGGTTACTGGCTTGTTGGCGAGAGCTGCTCACGACCGATTCGGTCTAACGCACGTATCATCGTACGCTCCGAACCCACCATTGGCAAACCCCGAGTCGAGGTGGCGGCGGCAATGTGTCATGACCTGGTTGACTTTGGTGTACCGCGAGATATGAGGTCCTCGAGTTCAGCACACTTTTCCGTCAGGTGAGAGGCTCGCGCTATCAGACGAGCGTCAGTTGGGCGCAACTCATACCGGGGCTGGAAAAAGCGACCCTACGGCAGCATGGGTTTAGCAGGAATGATCTTGAACGCGATATACTGAACATACTTAACCTCGAAGATACGCCAAGCACTGCGCCTTCGCGATTGAGAGATCGAGAGGCGTGACTTTGCATCGGCTGCGTTTCTCTGCACAATTCCGTGCTGGTTAATCAAATTGCCCGGCTGGCAGCAGGTCCTGCACCCGGAAGGTTCGCCGACCTTTGGCCGTGAGCTAGTCATGCTTATCTCAGGAGTTCATTATGTCCGCTCGGAATGGAGACAAGTCGAGATTCAACCGGGAACGCAAACAGAAGATCGCCCGGCGGAAGCGCATCCACGAACTGCTGGCTCGGGCAGCAAAGGCACGCCAGTCAGCGGAGACCACAGTCCGCGGACAGCCGCGGTCGGTATCGGCATGACCGCTCCACGGCCTCCCGCGTTACCGCTTTCTTCGCCGCGAGATTCTGAAGGACGGCCATCAAAGGCAATCCGGACACTGACCAGTCTAGAATCTTTACCGAAAGAGGAATTGCAATGAAGAACCTTTACGTTGGGAATTTACCCCACAGCACAACCGAAGCGGACTTGCGAAACATCTTCGCGGCACATGGCGCGATCGAGAAGATCACACTGGTGACGGATCGGGATACAGGCCGCTCCCGTGGTTTCGGGTTCGTTGAAATGACCAATGCCAGCGAAGCCGACAACGCGATC
This sequence comes from Terriglobales bacterium, assembly GCA_035262225.1. GTDB lineage: Bacteria > Acidobacteriota > Terriglobia > Terriglobales > Acidobacteriaceae > DATFTE01. The sequence continues at coordinate 4,451 of DATFTE010000182.1, read as the reverse complement.
GCGGCGCTCAACGGCACCGACTTAGGCGGACGAACCTTGACCATCAACGAGGCCAAACCGAAGTCCGACCGCCCCAGGGGCGGAGGCCATCGTTTTGGCGGCGCCGGCAGGGGTGGGCGAGACGACTATCGCGGCCATCCACGGCAGCCGCGCGAACCGCGCTGGTAGTTTTTCGAACACAATGCGCCCGGTGAGGTGCGAGGACGTGCCCGCCGGCTACGAACCGAGAATGGGGGATACCTATGCCTAGAGGCCGATCGACATTTACAAAACGCCAGAAAGAACACGCACGGCAACAGAGACAAAGGGACAAGGCGGAGCGCAGGAACCAACGAAGGCAAGAGAAGCCTGTGGAAGGCAGCGTGGATGAGATGGCCGAACTGCGCGAACATGCCGCAGCACAGGGGGCACTATTCAACATTGGTATAGAAGAAACTGAAAGTGTGGATGAATCCACCCCCGATGGCCGTATCGGCGAGTGACATCTGAGTTGTGAATCTGCCGGAGCCTAAAGCCTAGCAATCAAAGTTAGGGCCGAACGCCGGCTGTTAAGAGATGCTTATCAATAACACTGAAGGAGGATGAGTGTGGCAGAAATTCGAGTGCAAGAGGGCGAATCTCTAGAGAATGCGCTCCGTCGATTCAAACGTAAGGTTCAGACGGAAGACATCATTAGGGAGGTGAAACGTCACTCCTACTACCTAAAGCCGGGCGAAAGGCGCCGAGTGAAACAGGCCTTGGCGCGGAAGCGCGCACGGAAAAAGATTCGTAGAGAAGGTTCGCTTTCAAAGGACACGCGCCGGGAATAATAGGCGGAGAGAGCCTGCGGTTCCAAGTTGCCGGAGCGTAACGCTCTGGCAACCAGATTCGCAATTCTATACGAACACCTCTCCCGGCAAAGCGATCAGGGTTCGCGAGGCCAGCGTGTTTTGGATCATTCGCCGTGGAGGCGCGGTGGTCTCACTGTCAGGCTGCAGGCGTTCCATCTTTAACTTGAGAGTGCGCTCGATTTGGCGCAGTTCCAACACCTCGGCTCCTGCGGCCAAAGTCGAGGCGCATCCCTGGAAGCCGGCTCTGCCTGTGCGACCGACGCGATGGATAAAGTCTTCCGCCATTTTGGGCACATCGTAGTTAATGACATGGGCGACGCCATCCACGTGCAGACCGCGTGATGCGATGTCGGTCGCCACCAGCACCTGGAAACGGCCTTCTTGAAACCCGCTCAACGCTCCATTCCGCTGCGATTGCGAGCGATCGCCATGAATCATGGCAGCCGCGAAGCCGTTGCGTGCCAGTTCCTTTGCCAGCCGCTCGGTGCCCCGCTTGGTCCGTGTGAAGACCAACGTCCGACCTTTTTCTGCATGGAGTAGTTGCCGGAGAACGTCGAGTTTTCCCCCAGGCCGCACTTCGTAGGCCTTGAGTTGTACGGTTTCGGCGGCCTTGAGCACCGAACCCAAAGCGACCCGAACCGGATCGCGCATGAACTCATTTACCAGGCCGGCGACGGACTGCTCCATCGTGGCCGAGAAACACATCGTTTGGCGCTGCCCAGGCAGTGCTGACAGAATACGCCGGATCGCGAGCAAGAATCCCATGTCCAGCATGCGGTCCACCTCGTCAAGCACGAGTATTTTGAGCTTTCGCAGATCGGCAAACTTACGATTCATGAGATCCTGCAGGCGTCCGGGAGTAGCAATCACCAGCTGAGACCCGGCTCGCAGACTCTGGATCTGCCCCTTTTCCGATACGCCACCGATGATGAGCGCAGCCTTAGACATTTTCTTCGTACGCAGTTGCTCGTATTGTTCATGAACTTGTATCGCGAGTTCGCGCGTCGGCAGCAAGACGAGAGCGACCGTAGAATGCAACGGTTCCCGGTTAAGGCTCTCGATGAGGGGGATAAGAAACGCCAGTGTCTTGCCGGTGCCCGTCTGGGCTGTGCCGATGACATCGCGGCCTTCAAGCGCAGGAGGAATCGTGCGTTGCTGGATGGGGGTGAGGTTTACGAATTGAGCTGCCGCCAGCTTCCTCTGCAGCACACAAGACAAGGGCAGTTGCGAAAATGTGGTCATTCTATTTTTTTTCCGTCTTGAGCGGATCGTCGTCGCGCACACTCTGACACGGGTCCAGAGGTCGTGATGCCGCTCACGCTCAGGCTTGATGTTTAGATTTCACTCAAATAAACGGCGGGCAGGAAAGGCGGAGATGAATCTAGTCAGAAAAAGGACTACCGCGTGACGAGCAAACCGTCAACGTCAGTATACCAGAAGTGACTCCGATCTCTGGTTACATGGGTTATTTTCACCGCAATAACAAGGGTTCAAATGTCGAGGACGCCGACTCCGAATCCTTTCAGGAGCTTACAGGCGACCGACTCCTCGTTAGAATTTTCGAAGGAATGAACGCCAAGATCAAGTCGATCAGTCACCGCTCCTTTGGTTTTCGTAATGCTCAGTACTTTATTGCGGAGCCATCTATCACTGCTGCGCCAGAGTGCCGCTGCTTACGGAATGCTGATTACACTTTCGGGAGAGGAGCCGGTTTTTTCAACCCTGGGTGCGGTCGAGGAACTCTTCGTGCCACGCCATCTGAATGGCTTCGAGCTTCGCTTCGTTGGACTTCCTGGGATCGTCTTTGAATTCCGCCAGCTCGACCACGAAGCGGTGCAGGTCGGTGAAGCGGACGGTGAGGGGATCAATCTCAGGGTGCTTCTCCGACAGCAGGATCCCCAGGTCTTCGGCGTCATCCCAGGTGAATTCGTGGGTCATGTAAGCTCCATGATTCAGCTCTTGGCCCTCGCTCTTAGCCCTTGACGCTGCAAGCTGATGGGTGAGACTTGACAGCCAAGTGCTGCTTTTCAATGTTCCTCGGAAACGTAATTCCGGTTCCAGGCGGGAATCTCGACCACTATCTTACCCGGCTTGGTGATGACCGCCTGGCAGCCGAGGCGTGAGTTTAGCTGAAGATCGGCGGCCATGTCGAGGCGGTCGGCCTCGTCGTCTTCCATCTCCGACAGGTTCTCGGCGCCTTCTTTCACCCACACATGACAGGTGGTGCAGGCGCAATTGCCTCCGCAAGCATGGTCGAGGCGGACGTTATTGTTCAGCGCCACGTCAAGGATGGATTCTTCCTTGCCATGATCCTTGTAAGGCAGCTTGCCGTGTTCGAACGTCACCGTCTTGCCTTCGGGAAGGAAGGTGACCTCGACCGTATTCTCGCCCAGAGGTTCAGCGGTGGCGGTGCCTGCGGTTTGATTTTTCTCGTCTGCCATAGTGACTCCGTGTTGCCTCGTCGGGCGTCCCTTCGGGACTCGCTCCTGCGTCGCTACCGACCCGACCGCCTGGCGCTTCAAGCTGAGAGCATGCCTTACTTAAAATCCGCTTTCGCTACCGGATGTCCGGCGGCGGGGCCTTCGCCCAGATCCGCCTGGTCCATCGTCTTGCCTTTCAGGGCGGTCGAGACCGCGGAATCCATCATCAACTCGGCCAGGCGCATGGTTCCGGTGTTCAATGCGTCGATGGCTTTGCGGATCGCCGGGTAGTCGTCTTCGGCTTTGACTTCGTTCAGTGCCTTCTCCAGCTTGGCAATCTGTTTCCTTTCGTCGCTCGTGAGCTGCGCCCACGCGGGATTCTTTCTGCCCCTGTCGAGCGCCGCGAGGATGGTTTCCGCCTCGTTGCGGGCTTCGATCACCTGGCGCTGGCGGAAATCTTCCTCGGCGTAGTCGAAAGAGTCGAGAATCATGCCCTCGACCTGTTCGTCGGTCAGGCCGTAGCTGGGCTGCACCTGGATTTCGGCTTCTTTGCCGCTGCGCTGTTCGCGCGCGGAGACGTGCAGAATTCCATTGGCGTCGATCAAAAACCTCACTTCAATGCGCGGCATGCCCGCGGGCATCCCCGGAATACCGCGGAGATCGAAACGCGCCAGCGAGCGGCAGTCTTTGGCCAATTCGCGCTCCCCCTGGAGGACATGAATGGCGACGTTCGCCTGCCCATCGACTTGTGTGGTGTAGTACTGCGTGGCGGAAGCGGGAATGGTCGAGTTGCGCAGAATGATCTTGTCGGTGACGCCCCCGGCGACTTCAATGCCCAGTGACAGCGGGGTAACGTCCAGCAGGAGCATGTCTTCGGTGGCCTGCGAGCCGCCGGAGAGAATGTTGGCCTGTACCGCCGCGCCCAGCGCGACGACCTCATCGGGATTGAGATCCGTGTGTGGTTTGCGCTGGAACATGGCTTCGACCAGCCCGCGCACTTTGGGAATGCGAGTCGAGCCGCCGACGAGCACCACTTCATCGATCTGTTCCGGCTTAAGTCCCGCATCTTTCATGGCTTGGCGGCAGGGGCCGACGGTGCGATCGATGATGGGCTGAATTAACTGTTCGAATTGTTCGCGCGTGATCTCGCGTTGATAGCGTTTCCCGCCGTCCAATTCAACATCCAGCCTGGCGGAGGGTT
>DATFTE010000181.1:0-2853 GCA_035262225.1 Terriglobales bacterium | reverse complement strand
GAACCTCATGCACTCTCCCACATCGAGGGCACGCGCCAATCTTCCACCCCTTTTCCCACTGCTGTTTGAGGAGCAGTGTCAGTGCTCCGGGTGATCGGCGACAATTAGAACTCCCTGCCGACGACAATTAAAATTCCCTATCGACGACAACCATCAACGACCATCGAAGTTCGCGCCAGCAGGCGCAACGGAGATGGTCACCGACGCACAAGTCAGGAGGTTGAAGAGGTTGTCGAAAACAGAAGAAACGCAAGAACTGGCGGCCGCCAAGGCCGGCATGGATATCAAGACGGCACGAAAGTACCTGAAGAACGGGAAACTGCCGAGCGAGAGCAAGCCCGAACGGACATGGCGCACGCGCAAGGATCCGTTCGAGCGGATGTGGAAAGAGATCCAGGAGCAGATGGAGGGGAACCCCGGCCTGGAGGCGAAAACGATCTTCGAAGCCCTGCAACGGAAATATCCGGGCGAGTTCGCCGACGGCCAATTGCGGACCCTGCAACGGCACATCAAGCGGTGGCGTGCGACCGAAGGTCCCGGGCGCGAAGTCTTCTTTGCCCAACGGCATGTGCCGGGACGGCTGGGCCAGTCCGACTTCACCCACATGACGGAGCTGGGGATCATGATCGACGGGCAGAGTTTTCCACACCTGCTGTACCACTTCGTGCTGGCGTACTCGAACTGGGAGGACGCCACCGTCTGCTACTCGGAGAGCTTCGAGAGTCTGAGCGAAGGATTGCAGAACGCCCTGTGGGTGTTGGGCGGGGCTCCGCTGGAGCACCGCACGGATCGGCTCTCGACCGCGGTGAACAACATGACCGATGCCAAAGAGTTCACCGCTCGATACGAGGCGATGTTGCGGCATTACCGGATGGATGGGCAGAAGATCCAGGCGGGCAAGGCCAACGAGAACGGCGATGTGGAACAGCGGCATTACCGGCTAAAGCGGGCCATCGATCAGGCACTGATGCTCCGAGGCAGCCGAGACTTCGGCTCGCTGGAGGAGTACAAGCAGTTTCTGCGCCTTTTGCTGGTGCAGTTGAATGCCGGTCGCCGCGAGCGCGTGAAAACCGAGATGCAGTACCTCAAAGCGCTCCCCGATACGCGACTGGAGAGCAACAAGCGGGTGAAGGTCCGGGTGGATTCCGGCAGCGTCATTTACGTGGACCGCAACGTCTACTCGGTCCACAGCCGGTTGATCGGCGAGCAAGTCGAAGCGCGGCTGACGGCGGAAACCGTGGAGGTCTGGTATGCCGGCCAGAAGGTGGAGCAACTGCCGCGCTTGCGGGGTCGCGGCAAGCATCGCGTGGACTACCGGCATATCATCGACTGGCTGGTGCGCAAGCCCGGGGCGTTCTCCAACTACCGATACCGCGAGGAACTGTTTCCTACCAGCCGCTTCCGCATGACCTGGGACGCGCTGCGGGAACTCGATCGGCTGCATGCCAACAAGCGGTACCTGGAGATTCTGCAACTGGCGGCGGTGGAAGGAGAGGCGGTGGTGGACGGTGCCTTGCGCCGTGTATTGGAGGATGGCGAGATCGGTCCGGGCAAGCTGAACGTAACAGCGATTCGGCGCCTTCTGCCGGAAGCGTCGCTGCCGGTGACCGATGTCGCCGTTGCTGAGGTCGCCCTGGCGAGCTTCGACGAACTGCTCGGCGGGAATCCTGCGGGGGTGACTCAGTGAGCCAGGCGCAGAGTCGGAAGGAAGATCTCAATCGGTATCTGAAGGAACTCCATCTGCCGACAGTCCGGCGCTGCTTCGAAGAGAAAGCGCGCCAGGCCGAACGCGAGACCTTGGGCTACGAGCAATACCTGGTCGAGTTGGTAGAACGCGAATGTCAGGAGCGCCGGGAACACCGCATCACGAAACTGCTCCGCGCTTCGCGGCTTCCGCTGGAAAAGACGATGGAGAACTTCGAAATGAAGCGTCTGCCGGCGAAGGCGGCGCGCCAGGTCAAGGCCTTGTTGGATGGCGGCTTTCTCGACCGCCGGGAGAACGTCCTGGCTTTCGGCAATCCAGGCAGCGGCAAGACGCACCTGCTGTCGGCACTCGGACAGGATCTGATTCGCCACGGCCGCCGCGTCGGCTTCACTACGTGCGTGCGTCTGGTCCAGGATCTGCTGCGGGCCAAGAACGAACTGCGGTTGAGCCGCGCCATCAAAAAGCTCGCATATTACGAGGCTCTGGTGATCGATGACATCGGCTATGTGCAGCAGAGCCGCGAGGAAATGGAGGTCCTGTTCACACTGCTGGCCGAACGCTACGAACGCGGCAGCGTGCTGATCACCTCGAACCTGCCGTTCTCGAAATGGGAGGCGATCTTCAAAGATCCGATGACTACGGCCTCGGCTATCGATCGGCTCGTTCACCACAGCGTGATCCTCGAACTGAACATCCCCAGCTACCGCATGGAACACGCCAAGCAGAGGAAGGCGGAGGACGAATGAAGGCAATAAGGAAAAGGTCGTTTCTTGAACTGGGGGCGCTGCCCCCAGGCCCCCGGGATTTTCCGCGATCCTGCCATCCCAGGCTGCCAAATCAAAACCGGCGGGGCGGCTTTCGCCGCCACCGCCCTGGTCTGGCCCCGGAGTCAGCGCTCAGGTTGCATCCCTGCAGAGCCTTATCCTCTGCCCCGGTCAGCACCAGTGTAGAAAGGCCGAACCGCTATGGAAAGAGGGTAATTGTCGCCCGTAGGGAAGAATAGTTGTCGCTGACCGGGAAAAGTAGTTGACGCCGGACAGAATGGCATGAAGTCATCGCACACGGTTGTAGCTTGGCTGTTTGATCGCCTGTATCTTGACGTTGCGCTTTCAGGTGATCTCATGGAGGAACGCGAACGAGGACGTTCA